>PWPY01000343.1 GCA_003558575.1 Desulfonatronovibrio sp. | reverse complement strand
GCCGCTAAGGTCCAGAACTCTCTAACATTAGGCTTTTTGGAGGACAATAGAATCAAAGGTACTGCTACCAGAGATACAATTACCGCCAGAAAAGGGATTGATGATGTATAAACTTCAGGGCTCATGATTCCTGCTATAATCCTATGGGTATCATAAATTCAATAAAATTGGTTACGATCCAGACGTTGAATATACCAAGCACTATTAATAAAGTTGCCAGCAACATTACTGGAGCAAGCATTGACCATGGCGCTTCTTTCCTGCCCCAGACAGGAGTTCCATCTTGATCCTGAGCTTTGATCATCTCTTCACTCTGGGGCCTTATGTACATTTTTTCAATAATTCTGAAGAAATAAACAGCGTTGAGGAGACTGCTCACAAGCAGGACAATTAGAAAAATCCATGCTCCCTGCTCAATACTTCCAAGGGCGAGATACCACTTACTGAAAAATCCGGCTGTGGGAGGCAGGCCAATCATTGATATGGCAGCTACAACAAATGCCACAGCTGTCCAGGGCATGGTAATGCGTAAAGAATTTTCAAACTTTGGAATCCATGAATGACCAAGGCGAAAGCGCATGCTGCCGCTGATAAGAAACAGACAGGCCTTCATGCAGGCGTGGTTCAGAATGTGCAGCACAGCCCCAATAAAACCAAGAGGTGAAGCAAGCCCAATACCAATTCCGATATATCCCACCTGAGCTACCGAACTGTAGGCCAGCATGGTTTTAAGTTCCTTTTGACAGATAGCCAGGATAGATCCCCAGATAACTCCAATAGCCCCCAGGTAGCCAACTATTTGAGCCAGAGGTAATTCCCCGGCCGAGTATGACGGTTCAAAAACATCAAACATGATACGCAAAAGAACATACGCAGAAACCTTTGTACCAATTGGTGCTATAAGAGCCGTGGCTGCAGACGATGCATAGGTGTAAGCGTCTGGCATCCAGGCGTGCATGGGGAACATGGCCATTTTCAGGCCGGTTCCAAGGACAATGAGGCTAAGACCGATCATTACAGGAACAGTATGATCCACCAAATGGATTACTGAAGCCACATCTCCCATATTCAGAGTGCCTGTGCTGATAAATATAAATGATACACCCAATAGATAAAAGGCTGCCCCAGCCGTACCAAGGGTCAGATATTTAAAAGCAGCAACCGGTGCCCTTTTGTCTCCAATGGCAATAAGAGCGTATCCGGCAAGAGCGCTAATCTCCAGGAATACATACAGATTGAAAAAGTCTCCGGTCATAACCATGCCGGTTAATCCCATGAGAAAAAGCATGCACAAAGCATAAAAGGGCATTTCCTTTTCCGGGGTTTCAAACCTGACAATGCTTCTGGAGTAAAAAATAACAATAGTTGAAATTGAGGTTATAACTAAGCAGATAAAAGCAGAGAGTGGGTCCAGAATATACTCTATTCCAAGGGGGGGAACCCAGCCTGACAAGTGGTAGCTGATGGGCCCGTGCTCAATAGTACTCATCAGTCCTGATGCTGAAAACCAGGCTGCAAGCAGTGAACCCAGCAAGGCCGGATAAATGGAAAGTGATTTTTTCCACAAACCCACCAGGGGAACTAACAGGGCAGCAAACATAAATACTGCCGGAATAAGGACAGGGATATTTGAAGTGTTCATTTCATCCGCTTCAATATGGTTGGTTCATCAAGTGATTTGAAATTTCTATAAATGGAAATAACTAACGCAAAGGAGACACCAAGGGTTACAACTGCCACAACAATAGCTGTCAGCATCAGGGTATGAGGAAGGGGGTTGATATATAGATCGGGGTTGTCCACAGGTATAGACCTGTCTAAGATAGGAACTGTTCCGCCGTGTTTAAAAGCGGCAACAATCCAAACCATAATGGTTGCACTTTGAACCATGGACATGCCCATGATTTTCTTCATAAGGTTTTTCTTCATCATCATGGCGTAAAGCCCAATGACAAAAAGCAGCATCAGAAAAAAATATGCATAGTGGCCTTTTAAAAGTTCTAACATATAATCATGTCCCTAAGAGATCGTCATATATTGATATGAGTGCGGTCATTACTGCCATGGTAACACCGATTTCAATAAAAAGTATTGCGTAATAGCGAATATCCGCAGCTTCCATTCCAGGAACAGGCAGATGAGCGTAATCCATGAAATTTCCGCCCATTAAAAGGGCTACGAGACCTGTACCAGCAAATATGAGGGCTCCTACAGAACAGAGGATTAAAGTTTTTCGTGACGGAACCTGCACCTGGCTGTTCTCAAAACCAACAGCCATTCTCAGAAGCAGGACACCAGCAGCGAGGAGCACTCCTCCTTGAAATCCTCCGCCAGGCCCATAATGTCCATGGAAGAAAACATAGATTCCAATCAGCTGGATTACAGGAGCAAGACCTCTGGCAGCTACTTCAATAATGGGGCTGTCAGTCTGGGATTTCATGTCCTTCTCCTCAGAATAAAAAAGCAACCAATTGCTCCCGCAAAAACCACAATTACTTCTCCGAGGGTATCAAAGGCTCGATAATCAGCAAGGACAACTGCTACCATATTGGGGGTATGGGTGTCCCTGTATGCATATTCAATATAATAAGCCCCTGCTACATCAGTACCTGATGGGTTTACCTGCTGCTGGATAGGAGCGCCTATATCTCCCCTGGGAGGTAGATCAGCCACTGTCATGAACAGGAAGCCTGCCATGACTATAAGTGTGAGGAATTGTAAGATTCTCAATCGCAACTCTTCCTTGATGTTTTGAAGATGGCAACAACGTTAAAGATTCCAACCACTCCGGCTCCAACCACTGCTTCTGTAAATCCTACATCAAGAGCCCCCATGTAAATCATGATGAGAGCTGCCATAAAACTGAAAATGGTCAGGGTGACAACCGCAGCTAAGAGATTGCGTATACCCAGAGCCACCAGTGCGGCTATAATTAGGATTACAAAAAGCAAAAATTCTATTTGCCATTGCATGACTATTTCTCTTCCTGTTTTTTCTTCCAGGGTTTAAGGCCGAATACCAAGGCCCTTCTGGCCAGTGCATGGGCAGCAACCGGGCTGGTCATGGCTACAAAAACAGCAATGAGCAGCAGTTTAAGGGAAATTAGATTCAGGCCGGAAAAAAACATAAGACCTATGATAAATAATAAAATACCAAGTGTATCTACCTTGCCCGAGGCATGGGCTCTTGAATAAAAATCTGGAAAACGGACAACACCGATACTTCCCACTAACATGAAAAAAGACCCAAGGAGAACAAATATGATGGCTAACGCATTGGTTATGGATTCCATAATTTAAGCTTCCTTGGTTGCCTTGAAGTATTTGGCCATGGCTATTGCCCCTACAAAGTTCAGGATGGCGTAACCCAGTGCAATATCTACAAACATATCTAAACGGCCATAAACAAGCCCGAAAAGAAGGACCAGGGTTATGGTTTTGGCACCAATGGCTGCAGCGCCCAAAAGCCGATCAAAAACAGTTGGTCCTTTGTAGACTCTATAAAACGGTATAAGTAGTACCAGAGCCAGTAATCCGGCTACTATCATGAAAAAGGTATTCATTTATTATTTTTCTCCCCTTTCAATGTGGTCCCTGGTTTCGCGGAGGTCATTCAAAATGTGAATATCCGTGCACATCTGTTCAGGTGTGCAATGGTCATAGTAGAGTCTTCCCACTCTGGCCTCCATTTCTCCGCTGACCAGTTCTTCTTCTGTTTCGTCAAGAAGGGCGTGGACAATAAAAAAGCTTCCCTTGATATCTACTGTAAGGGTGCCCGGGGTCAGGGTGATGGAGTTGCCCAGAATAACCTTAGCCAGAGGATTGGGCAGATCACTTTTAAATCTGACAATCATGGGATTGATGGGCATTTTGGGGTGGAGCGTAAGGTATGCTACAAATATACCTGATTTGACTATCTGCAAGGCAAGCCAGAACAAGTACATGACAAGTCGATGTGTTATTATGCAGCTACCTGTCAGGTACTCTCCATTTCGCAGAGGGATTCTTCTGATGCTGGTGTTTAGCCAGACTACGAGCAGTACTGACAAGGCTCCGTAAATAATATGTTCAAGATCAAAATGGCCGCTTAATATAAGCCAGAGGGCCATAAGCAATACTGCCTGAAAAAAAAGCCCTCTGTATTTCCTGAAAAAACCTGTTTGTACCTGTGCAGGCCCTGAGGTCTGATTCATATTACTTCCGGTTTTAATGCTGAAAATATTTTAAAGAATGATTTTCCGTAAGCCATTAGGTGCGAATCTTTATTTTTGTTTTTTTTTTATGTCAAGAAAAAACAAACAAAATGTTTCATCTCAAGGTCTTGCAAAAAACGGCCACGCTACTTGCTGAAACTAAATGGCACATAAGGATACGATTGAGCTTTGAGCCCCTTTGGGGACGAATCCCCTCAAGAATAAGTATGTTGCTCATTGACAGGCAATTTCAAACATATATTGCTTGTGAAAGAGGTTTTATTGTCAGAATGCATAGTGTTTCAATAAGTCACTGCAGCCCTGCAAGGTTTCGGACGCCTTGGTGAACAGTTTCAGGGCGAATTAGAGTGGGGTCCATGGGCAATATCTGATTGACGCTTTTAGAGCTGAAATGTAACCTCAATTAGATTATGCATGCTTTCAGTTGCATTATTTTAGTTGGATTATGCTGGATACCTGGTCTGGGTTTTTTTTCAGTTATGCAGACTGATAGGGTTTTAACCTATGTTACGTAATGAATAATTTCTGAGTTGGCATTTGAGTTAATGTCAATCAGGAAATTACGGACTGATCTTTATGCGAAATTTCCTTTTCAAATTCTGGGTTTTTCTCGGTCTGACAATTCTACCTGCAGGTTTCATAAATGCCCATCCCACAGGCAGAGCTGTTATCTCTGTTGAGGAAGCATGCGTTGCCATATCTTCGAAGCTTGCCAGTGTTCGCCTGGCTGATTGTTTAGAAGCAGACTTCATAGATCCAGAGCGTTATTCAAATAACGATATTCCCCTGCTGGTTAAAGAGTATCCACCCCTTGAGCAGCGCATTCCGCAAAGCAGAGTTCTGGTGGTTGGAGGGATACATGGGGACGAATATTCATCCGTGAGCATTGTATTCAGATGGATGGAAATACTTGACGTGCACCATTCAGGGCTATTTCACTGGATTTTTATGCCGTTACTTAATCCGGATGGTCTTTTTTTAGATAAGTCCACCAGAACCAACGCCCGGGGAGTGGACTTAAATCGTAACTTTCCTGCTCCGCTCTGGCGGGAAATAGGTTATCAACGCTGGAAAGATTATACCCGTGAAAATCCTCGCTACTATCCTGGGCCACATGCCATGAGTGAACCGGAAACAGCTTTTCTGGTGGAGCTCATTAGAAATTTCCGGCCTGATGCTATAATATCGCTTCACTCTCCACTTAATCTGGTTGATTTTGACGGACCAGGAAGGCCTCCCTCATCCATTGGCAGTCTCGGGCTCAGGAGGCTGGGTAACTTTCCTGGAACTCTGGGCAATTTTGCTGGGATTGAGCTTGGTATTCCAGTAATGACCATTGAGCTTGCTTCTTCAGGCAGGATGCCCGATTCTGCTGAGATATCGGCCATGTGGAGAGATATTGTCCGCTGGCTTATCCATAATACTCCCACAGAGAAAGACAGCTTTCAATTGCAGGCTATAGATGATAAAGAACTCAAAAAAGAATTTTTTGGCAAATAGGCGTCTTTCAGTTTACAGCATGATCCAAGCTTAGTTGCCTTTATCAAAACTTTGGAGGAAAGAATGAGAAATGAATTGAACATCTTGATTGGAGGCGAAGCAGGTCAGGGACTGGTCACTGTAGGCGAACTCCTGACCAAGGCCTTAGTTCGATCAGGATACAATGTTCATGTTACCCAGAGCTACATGTCCAGAATACGCGGCGGACATAATACATATGCTGTACGCGCAGGTGTGGGAGAAGTTCCAGGGCCTGTAAGGGGTATAGATATTCTGGTGGCCTTGAATGAAGAAACCGTTCAGATCCACCAGGATAGTGTCAACGAAGATGGTGTAATTTTAAAGGATCAGGAAATAAAACTATCCAAAGACGGCCTTATAGATATTCCTTTCAAGGATCTGGCTCCCAGCGCTCTTTTTGAAAATGTTGTGGGGCTTGGTTTTTTAAGTGCAATAACTGGTCTTGATATTAAAGTACCTGAAGGTTGTATTAAAAGCGTGTTCGGCAAGAAAAAACCCGAGGTGGTCGAGAAAAATATTGATGTGTTGAACCGGGCTTTTTCTTTTGCCCAGCAAAAAGAGATAAAAGGTTTTGAACTTGCAGAGCCCAGAGAGAATCCAGGTCTGATGCTTACAGGTAACGATGCTGTCGTGCTTGGAGCGATGACTGCCGGTGTCAGTTTTTGTTCGTATTATCCCATGACCCCTGCCACCAGCATTCCCATGGGCCTCAATGCCCGGGGTAAGGCATTGAACATTCTTGTTGAACAGGCTGAGGATGAAATCGCTGCCATAAATATGGCCATAGGTGCATCCTACGCTGGAGCGAGATCCATGGTGGCTACTTCAGGAGGTGGATTTGCCCTTATGTGTGAGGGGATAAGTCTTGCCGGGATAACCGAGACACCAATAGTTGTGGCTGTGGGGCAAAGGCCCGGTCCTGCCACAGGACTTCCCACGAGAACAGAACAGGCAGATCTTAATCTGGTCCTTTATTCAGGTCATGGTGAATTTCCCAGGGCAGTGTTTGCCCCTGGAAATCCAGAGCAGTGTTTTCATCTTACTGTAAAAGCCTTTGATATGGCTGAGAAATCTCAGGGACCGGTATTTATTCTTACAGACCAGTATATGTCTGACTCCTACCGCAACGTGCCTGTGTTTGATGTTGAAGCTGTTAAAGAGCCTGCGCGTCCTTCAGATAAGTGTGCCGACCCTGAAGGGTATGAACGTTACGCTCTATCTGAAAGCGGGGTTTCTCCAAGGCTTGTTCCAACTTTTGGGCCTTACTTAGTTGTCTCAGACAGCGATGAACACTATCCCGATGGTCATATTACAGAAGATCTTGAAATCAGAAAGCAGATGATGGACAAGAGGCTTAAAAAAGAAGAAATACTCAAGGCAGAAATTATTCCTCCGGATTATTATGGAGCAGACAATCCTGAGATTATTCTGGTATGCTGGGGCTCAACCTTGGGTCCGGCAAGGGAGGCCATGACAGTTTACGGGGAAAAGGCAAGTGTTCTTCAT
>PWPY01000058.1 GCA_003558575.1 Desulfonatronovibrio sp. | reverse complement strand
CCTCCTTCATGGGCAACACGGGTCAACAGGATGCGCACTGCATCTGAGACTGATAGCCCCATATTTTCCAGCACAGCAGCTGCTCGTTCTTTGATTTCCGGGTCGATCCTGGCTTGCACCAGAGAATTTGCTGACATTATTAATCTCCTTGAATAAGAATTACACTTAATGTAATGCAAATGTATGACAAAGTCAATACGATGTCAACTTTTCTTGATGGGTCTTTAGTAGTTCTTTTCATTTATACTGAAGACTGGTAAATGAAATCTTGATAATTCAGGCAGACTTAAAACTCCTATCAGAGCATGCACGTAGACTTGTCCTAATTATCCGTACACAGCGTCATGACATCTTGCCCCTTTGAGATTCTGTCCTGAAGGTTGACAGTAGTTTTTTAGTAAAGCTAAGTATATCTCTGCTTTGTTCCAGAGTAGATTATTTGTAATATGCCATGGAGTTAACTATGTCGAAATTGATTGTAAAATGTGCTTTTGTTGTATGTTCCTGCCTGCTGTTGACAACATTTTCCCTCCAAGCTGCTGATGAACATGAGTTTGAAGTCATCAATCCGAACAAGGCCCTTTTAGATGAGCTGCGTTCAGGAGGATTTGTCCTTTATATGCGTCACGGCAGGACCGATCCTGGTCAGCCTGACCAAGTCCCCATTGACTTAGAAGACTGCGGTACACAACGCCCATTGACTGATCAGGGTCGGGTCGAAATATCCCTTGTGGGTGAGGCAATACGTTCGGCGGGCATTCCCTACTCTGAGGTTCTGAGCAGTCCGCTTTGCCGGGCAAGTGAGTCCGCGTTGCTGGCTTTTGGTCCGGATTTCCGGGTTGAAAACCAGCTCATGTATACTGCACATCTGACCAGCGAGCAAAAAAAGCCAGTGATAGCGAAAACACGGGAACTGGTCTCAAATCCTGTTGTTGAACAGATTCAGAACCGGATATTGGTAGCTCATGCCCCGAATCTGGCTGACCTGATGGGCTATTTTCCTGAGGTCGAAGGCACGGTGATCGTGTTCAAACCTCTGGGAGCAGGAGAATTTGAATATGTAGCCAGCATTTTGCCTGAGGACTGGGAGTGGTTATTGGCAAACCACCAATAACTGACAAACAATGCAATCAACACTCAAAAGATCAGCCATTCTTCTTATTCCAGTGGCCTTAATGGCTGTTTTGGGAGCATTTCTTGTATATGGCTCGCTTTACACCTTGAAGCAGGAAACTGAAAAAATTTCGGCAAGCCAGCGTGAGCTCCAAAGCATGTCTTTGAAGGCCGCTAAGCTTAACGAAGACATGGTCCTCAAGCATCAGGAAATCAACAACGCATTGTTATCTGCTCGAGACAAAACCATGAGTGCTATAGAACTCTACCGTTTCCATTCTGGAGTTGTGGATGCCTTGGATGAGTTTGACAGACGTATGCTCATTATAACCGAACACAAACTTGTGCACCAGGAAAGTACAGATGGCTTAATGGAAGAATTTCATAAATACCGATCATTTGTAATCATGGCCACAGACATCATTGCCATTGATCAAACTGTGGCTGAACAATACCTTTTTGCAGCTCAAAATCACTACATCCAACTTTCGATGCATCTACAGCAAGTGGCAACCATTCTTTCCGACAAAGCTTGGGAACTAAGCAGTCATGGAGAGGATTTTCTGGATACTGTTTATTCCAGGACGCTTTGGATAGGGCTTATGGGAATGCTTGCGATTTTTTCCGTGGTGGCTCTGATTGCCAAGGTCATAAACACCAGATTTGTGGACTTAGTCCGGCAAGCCGAGGCTGCCAGTCAAGCCAAGTCAGAGTTTGTGGCCAACATGAGCCATGAGATTCGTACACCTCTAAATGGAGTCATAGGCATGACCAACCTGCTTCTGGACACCGACCTGACCCCGGAGCAACGTCAACATGCCGAAATCATCCAGTCCAGTGGCAAATCCCTGCTTACTCTTATCAACGACATTCTGGACTTTTCCAAGATCGAGGCCGGGCAGCTTAGCATGGAAAAGCTCCGCCTTAACCTGCAGAGCCTGATGAACAACTTTACCTTTACTATGGCCCTGCGGGCCAAGGAGAAGGGTCTCAAGTTCATTTGCGAGATTGATCCTGATGTTCCACTTTTACTCTGCGGAGACCCCAGCCGGTTGCGCCAAATTTTGACCAATCTGGCTGACAATGCTATCAAATTTACCGCCCATGGAGAGGTGAAGGTCAAGGTCGGGGTTGAGCAGTCTGACAATCAGTCTTTTCTGCTTCATTTTACCATTATAGACACCGGAATAGGCATTCCCGAAGACAAAATTGACCTCCTATTTAACAAGTTCAGCCAAGTGGATACATCAATTACCCGTAAGTTTGGCGGGACTGGTTTGGGTCTGTCAATTTCAAAACAACTGGTGGAAATGATGGGCGGGCAGATCGGAGTGCAGAGTGAGGAAGGCAAAGGAGCTACGTTCTGGTTTACTGTCCAGATGGATTTGGCCTTGAAAGAGGACAAGAAATGCTCAGAAGAATCTGCTGATTATCTTTCCGATAGCCAACTTGTGCATTTCGGACAAGGCAATAATGTGCGCATTTTGATAGCCGAGGATAATATAGTTAATCAACAGGTCGCCCTGGGCATGCTTAAGAAAATGGGCCTGAAGGGCGAAGCTGTTGCCGATGGGCAAGAAGCTCTCAATGCTCTGAAAAGCATCCCTTATGATCTTGTACTCATGGACGTGCAGATGCCTGAAGTGGATGGATTGGAAGCAACGCGGGAGATAAGAAAAATGATGAATGATGAATGCAGAATGATGAAGAATGAAAATGTCAGTGATTCCCTCATCATTCATTACTCATCATTCCGCATTCCCATCATTGCCATGACCGCCGGGGCCATGCATCAGGACAAAGAACGGTGCATGGAGGCCGGCATGGATGATTATGTAGCCAAACCCATAAGCCCTCAAGTGCTGGGCAGAGTGCTTGGCAAATGGCTTGAACCAGAAGATTTGGAGGTAAAAGCCGGAAAGGCAGAAGATTTAGATGAAAGAGTTTGCAGCACCCGGACAGAAGAAAGAACCCCAAGCAAAGCATTTGATTATCAGACTTTGTTTCACCGCATGGGCCAAGACCATGAACTGGCCAGGGAAATCGCAAACATATATCTGCAGGATGTTCCGGTCAAAATTAAAGAAATGCAAAAGGCTCTGGAAGAGAAAGACATACGGAAGGCCATACGCACAGCTCACTCTATCAAAGGCAATTCAGCCAATACCGGTTGTATGGGCGTTTGCGAGACTGCTAGAAAAATGGAAACTCATGGCCAAGCGGAGGAGCTTGATAAAATAAAAAATCTTCTGCCTGGATTGAAAAAGCAGTTTGAGCTCTGCAGGATGGAGATAGAAAAAATTCTAAAAGTAAAATAGAATGAAAAAATCCAGGCTGATATGGATGACAAAGGTCTTATTTGCTTCGTACTGATCAGAATAGCATTGCTTTTTGGAAAATCTGGCTGGCGCAACTCAGTTTCAATATTTCCGGGTTTAGCAATTAACCGGGCATAGCTCATGATTAGTCCAGTTCAATTACTCTGAAGACTGGCATAACAAAGCTTGAAAATTCAGGCAGGCTTAAACTTTTCTCAGGGCATGCACGTAGTCTGGACCCTATCAAATTTCTCATCCCACCATTGAAACCAAATCTCAGGAAAGTCTATTGAATTTAGCGGCGGTTTAATTTAGCCTTGAAGTTCATCTATCAAAAATTGTCCTTAGTCTTTTTCCTGCCTTACTAAAAGAATATTATATGGCTGAAAAACCCACTTATGAAGAATTGCAAAGACGGATTCAGGAATTGGAAAAAGCTGAATCTGAACGGATTCTTGTAGAAGATCGTCTGAAAAAGATACTCGACAATACACAAGATGCTATTTTTATTCATGATCTTGAGGGAAAGATTCTTGACGTCAATGATAAGATGTGCAGGATGTATGGACTGACCAAAGAAGAAGCAATTGAATTGACCATCGAAGATGTGTCCAGCCCTAAGATGATGCTGGAGGATATGCAGGACAAATGGAAAAAAGTTCTAAATGGCGAAAAATTACTTTTCGAGTGGGAAGCCCTCAGACCAAAAGACCAAAGCGTATTTTACGTTGAGATTTCCATCCAGACAATCGCCTTTCACGATAAGGATGTTGTACCTCCGTAGTATGTTAAGGATTTTACTGGTGGACACTCTTCTGCGAGCCAGTCCAGGTGCTCCTCAAGGTCCATGTCAAAGTCGCCATTGTCTTCGTGTCCGCCTGGGATATGAATCCGTGGACCAGATGTACCGGAGCAAAGTGAGCACAGGTCCGATAGGATCTCTGGCAAACTATCCGGCACCTCGGCATCGTCTTTGAACTCTTTGTCGAACTGCATGCCGCACATGTCGCAGCAGCACGGCCAGAACATTGAGCCAACAACCATTCCATAGTCTAAAGTAATAGGCATAGTTACCTCCAGGGTTAAGAGTTAAGCACAGACCCTTGCTCATCACAGGGTAGAACTATCCACTGTCCAGGCCAGCCTGCTGTAAGAGTTAGCAGCAGACAGTAGGTCTGAGCACAGCACTCAGAGAGAAAAACTGCCTCGGCCAAGCCGTCAGCCTGACCACCGATCGTGGAGAACACTCCGTGCATGAGGATCACCTGCTGGGGTTGAAGATTTCAGATACCCCCGGGTGGGGTAGAATGTTGGTTCTACCTCCCCTAAGTACCTTATATATGAGGTCCCACCCCAACCCACACGGCTTGCTTTTCCAGCTCTCAGAAAAACGAAAAGCCACAGAAATCGGACCTATGAAGCCCGCTCATATATTTTTTGAGAAAAATTTTAGATTATATTAGTGAATACTAATAAGATATGGGGTGAACGTACTTGTAGTGGTGGTAGAAAGGTTCAGGTTTTGGGGGAGTCCAAAAGGTTGTAGACAAAGAAGTGATCATGGGGCAGGAAGGATGACTAAGGGCAGAGTTGGCCTCCATTTTTGGATTGTGAAACCTTTTATTAATATCCAGACTACTGGAAATAGTTATGAACACACCAAGCTTAGAGCATAAAAAAAAATTTCAAAATGCTTTTAAAAGATATCTCGATGTCTACATGTCCGAAAGAAACCTCACGTCACTAAAAGAAATGCTTTCTGATGATTTTTGTGGCTATGGGAGCGGGTTGGATGAAGCATGCAATGATATTCAAGGGGGTTTCGATATATTTACAAGGGATATACACTCTGCTCCAAATCCATTGAATTACAAAATAAGGACTCAGGATATCAAACTGCTGGATTCTAAGAATGCTATTATTGTTTGCGAGCTTGATTTTGAGACGATAATTCTGAACCAGAAAGTCAAGATGAAGCATTTTCGCATGATGATGGTTTTGCATGAAGATAACGGTAATATCAAAATTCACGGATTACATGTCTCTTTCCCAACGCAGGAACACGCAGAGGATGAATCCTTTCCGCTGAAAGAACTGGAAGATCGCAATGAGCTATTGAACAGAATGGTTCAAGAACAGACACACGAACTTTTTAAAAATCAACAACAGTTGAATTTGTTTTTCTCTCAGTCCCTGTACGGTTTTTTCTTCATGATGCTTGATGAACCTGTGGACTGGAGCAATGCGAATGAGGACGAGAAAGCGGCTATACTGAAGTATGCCATGACCCATCAGCGCTTGACCAAGGTCAATCAGGCAATGTTAGACCAGTACGGCGCAAAGGAGGAAGATTTCATTGGGCTTACCCCGGCAGACCTTTTTGCTCACGACCTGGAATACGGACAGCGTCTTTTGAAGTTCTTGTACGACCAAGGGCACCAGCACTTGGAAAGCCGTGAACGACGTCTGGACGGCACGCCCATAATCATCAACTGTGACTGTACATGCCTATATGACGAACAAGGTCGAATCATTGGCCACTTCGGGGTCCAGCAAGACATAACCAAGCGCAAGCAGGCAGAGCAGGAGCGGACAAAGCTCCAAGCTCAGCTATTTCAAGCCCAGAAGATGGAGTCCGTAGGTATTCTGGCCGGGGGTGTGGCCCATGACTTCAATAACCTGCTACAAGTGATTCGCGGTAACATGGAATTGCTGGTTCAAGGCAATGTCTCGAATACACAATTTCAATCCCGGATCAGTACCATTACTAAAAGTTTGGACCGAGCTACCCAACTGGTGCAGCAACTCTTGGTTTTCAGTCGAAAAGCCGAGTCACGGAAGATTCATGTCGATCTGAATCAGGAAGTGGAAAGTGTAGCCCTGATCCTGGAGCGGACCATCCCCAAAATGATCAGTCTGGAGCTGCATCTGGACCCGGCAGTACGGCCCGTATCAGGGGACCCGCTACAAATTGAACAGGTGTTGATTAATCTGGCCAATAATGCGGTTGATGCTATGCCGGATGGTGGGAAACTGAATATTGAAACCAGCAATGTCGAACTGGACCAGGATTTTGTCAGACTTCATCCGGGTTCGAACACAGGCAACCATGTGCTTCTGACTGTTTCGGACACTGGTTGCGGCATGGATAAGGAGATTTTGGAGCATATCTTTGATCCATTCTTCACCACCAAGGAAGTGGGAAAAGGAACCGGCCTTGGTCTGGCTTCGGCCTATGGCATAGTCAAGGCGCATGGGGGATATATCCATTGTTACAGCGAGCCCGGCCTGGGAACAACTTTCAGAGTGTATCTGCCTGCCGGGGAACAGGATGACATAGCGGAGGAGGAGTCGAGACAGGCAGTCAGGCTCCAGGGTGGTCAAGAGGCTGTCCTGGTGGTTGACGATGAGCAAGATATCCGAGAACTGGCCAGGGAAGCCATGGAAATGCTCGGTTACAGAGTCAAAACAGCTGCCAGCGGAGAAGAAGCACTGAAAGCCTACCAGGATCAAGCTGATAGTATCGACCTGATTTTGCTGGATCTAAACATGCCCGGCATGGGCGGACACAAATGCCTCCAAAAACTCCTGAAACTTGATCCCTCGGTCAAAGTTGTTATAGCAAGTGGATATTCGGCCAACGGCCATGGAAAGGATGCACTTTCTTCTGGTGCAAGGGGTTTTATTGGCAAACCTTACCAACTGAAGGAACTTGCGGCCATGATCAGAGAAGCTCTGGATAATGATTAGATTTCTGTTGTGTAACGGCTATGGACATTCAATAGTTCCTTTAAATTATTGTGAAGACTGACAAAAGAAAACTTGATAATTCAGGCAGGGTTAAACTTTTCTCGGAGCATGCACGTAGTCTTGACCCTGCCGCTTTTTTTATCCTGCTTCAAAAAATAAGTTATCATTT
>PWPY01000268.1 GCA_003558575.1 Desulfonatronovibrio sp. | reverse complement strand
GTATTGCAATCATTTAGTAATTACCATGGAACTGGCCAGGGGCAGTAAAATGAAGGATGTTGACTTTACTGCCCTGAAAAACAGAGCAACTTTGGCTAAGAGAGGTCTTTCTCTGTCATTAAGGCAGGTTCTTGAGCATGGTTTTTTTCACGCAGATCCTCATCCTGGCAATTTTCTCATTGATGAGGAAGAGAATCTTATCCTGTTAGACTGGGGGATGGTGGGACGCCTTACAGACAAGGTTCGTTTTGAGCTTATTGACCTGGTTTCAGCTGTTGTAGAAAATGATGTTGAAATTATTACTGATATCCTTATCGGATTTACCATAGGCAGGGAAAAAGTAAATCGTGATGTATTGCAGAATGAAGTCCTTGAGGTAATTAGTCTATTTACAAGGATGCCTTTAAAAGAAGTAAACCTTGGTCAGCTGCTCCTGGAATTGACAGGAATTCTTCGTTCCCATGGCCGGGTGCTCACTACGGATCTTTCCATAATGATAAAGGCTCTGATTACTGCTGAGGGAACAGCCAGATCTCTTTATCCTGATCTTGATGTCATCAAAGAGGCTGAACCCATGGTGAGAAGGCTCAGTAAAAGCCGTTTCAGTGCGGGCAATATGATAAAGATGATCCAGAGAAATATCAGGCATTTGTTCAGATTCCAGCATGAATTTCCAAGGCAGGCACTGGGCATTGTGAGTAAGCTTGACAAGGGTGAGCTGGCTATTCGGTTTCAGCATGAAAACCTTGAAGGCATGCAGGCTACAATGGAGAGGATCATTAATCGCCTTGTGGTAGGGATTGTTACTGGAGCCTTATTTCTGGGTTCCAGTATGGTAATTCTTGCAGATACAGGACCAAGGCTCTGGGGATATCCAACCCTTGGAGTGATTGGTTATATAATTGGACTGTTTTTGAGCCTGCGTCTGGTTATGGCAATGATCAAGTCAAGAAAAAAGTGAAGCTGCAGTTTTTCCATAGATTAACTATAGATGGCCGTGAACTTTTTTTGCTTTTTATCCGGCATCCACTTGCACAGGTATTATCCCGGCATAAGTCTTTACAGACAACTCAAGTGGGTGCCGGACTGTCGCTTGTAATTTTTCAACAGCCTGCCTGATAAGGACTTTTCAACACACTGGTAACCCTATTGATGAATATTTTCAATTAGATACTATCAAGAGCAAAAATGAGAAATTATTACAGACTTACTGACGAGGCCTTAGTAGCCGGGGTATTAGCTGGAATTGCGGAAAAAACAGGCTTAAGCAGAGTTAATTTGAGGATATGGTGCTTTATAATATTTGTCTTAGTGAATTTTATTCCTGGAACCGGAATGGGAATATCAATCTTACCATTGCTCATATACACTGTTGCCTGGATGGCGTTGCCTGTTCAGGAGCAAAATTTATCTGAAGTCCAGATGCAGGATAAAATCAAGAGCAGAAAGACATTCTATAACTATTCAATGCTTGGAATTACAGGAAATCTCGTTCCTATTATTGCCATGGGACTTATTTATCCTGAACAGCTTATGCTGCTTTTATTCACTGTGCCGACATTACTTCTTTTAATGCCGGCCACAGTCTTTATTATCCTTGGGATCATCAAGGCTGGTTGATCAGGGATAATATGGAATCTCCTTCAGACTTTTTGAAAGAAAATCTCGAATTTATTTTAGGAAGGGCAAAGACAGGCCCGGTCCTGGACCTTGCATGCGGCAAAGGACGTAATGGACTGTTTCTGTCCCGCATGGGCTTTGACGTACATTTCTGGGACAAAAATGAGCAAAACCTTGAATTCATTAGATCTGTTGCTGAGAAGGAAAATATCAATGTAACGATTAGGTGCGTTGACCTTGAAAAAGAAGTAGATTTACTGTTGCCTGTAGAATACTACGGGATTGTCCTGGTTTTTAAATATCTTCATCGTCCTCTTATTCCTTATATAAAACAAAGTGTTATATGTGATGGGCTGGTTGTCTACAATACATTTACCCATCAGCAGGTACAAGTGGGCAAACCCCAGAATCCAAATTTTCTGCTCAAAGACAATGAGTTGACTGATCTTTTTAATGACTGGATTATTTTAAAATATTATGAAGGCAGACTGGATAACCCGGAAAGGTATATGGCTGGTATTGTTGCTCAAAAGGGGTAAGCTCAAAAGTTTTTTGTTTTGCCTCAATGATTCAGGCTGGGCCATTGGGTAACAGTATTTATCAGAATCAGGTATAATCTTATTGAGAAGTAGAGGCAGATTTTGTCCTGACTCTACTTCTCAATTCATAAGCTGGATATATAAACTAATATGATTTGAGTTATACTTAGGCTGTCTTGCATGATGCATGATCCGCGTCTTTATTCTCCTCTTCGTGGCTGATTTTAACGTTAGTTCTCCATAGAACAAGTCCGATAATAATCATGATTAAGAAAGGAACTAATAGGTTTGCAGGATCAATAAGTCTAACAGCCCCTTCCATATCAGAGTGCATGTCATAAAAATGCCATTGTATGGTTGTTGCCCCAATGTTCTTGACTCCTGCAACCATAATTGTTCCTGCCACAGCAAGAATGCCAAATAAGATTTTATTTAAGCTGTTAAGTAAGTTGTACATAAAAACCTCCTGTCAATTACAGGTTGTTCCATACTTAACTCAGCATTACTTTAGTGCTGTTCTATGAACGAATAATATCAGGGTGTAAAACAAGATGTGATTCAAATTAATAAACAGATTGAACTGCTGAGTTGACTTCAGTTCTTACAAGGCCCCTGCTTAAATTGGATGTTGACAGAGGCCGATGGTATGCACAGTTTCATAGCCCCTCCTTGTTGATAAGGTTGTCTGTTTGTTTTTATTATTACGGTTTTTTAAAAGTTTTGTCAATAAGAATCAGAATTATTCCGGGGGCAATATAAAACAAGCATGTCATTTTCCAGGCTCATTAAGATTTCTAACAGGGATTTATTAAAGGAATTAATAAGCTCCTGGGCGGATCGATCAGCCATTTTGTGTTCTGCGCGGTAGTTTTTCTGGAATATGACTTCAAATTCAAGGCCTGTGTCTTTTAAAAGTAAGAAATCCATGTCCAGTACAGCCTTGGGATCAACCTTATTCCGAAAATCTCCAAATATGGAATTTATTGTTCCTTCTAAAATAAAGTCTGCCTCTTTGTTGCTTGCCGGAGGTACAACAGAAGAAAAAAGTCCGGCATCTCTGAACCATTCTCTGGCAACTTGAGAAATCATGGGGCCGGGAAGAATAAAATAGTGATTATAGAAGTCCGCATGTGCTTTATTTTTTTTTGTTCTGTAGACCATTTCTTTGCCCTGATATCCAGGAGATACTGAAAAGTTCCTGATTGTCAGGGTTCCTGGAATCTGTTCAGAAGCTGTACCCAAGTCTCGATTTGCTTCAATTATAAAGTGGTGTCTTTCAAAGGGAGATTTCTTGGGAGCACATGATGTCAGACCGTAGATTGCTGACAGGCAGAGAAGTATAGCAAGTATGTTTTTCATTTCAGTTCACCATCTTTGGGTTTGTCTCCGAACAGGATATAAGAAGGATATCTCTTGGCGTCCGTGGTTAGTTCCATCAGGTTTCTACTGGTTATTTCCATATCCCGCATGATGGATTCGATTTTTTCATTCTGGGTTCCCATAAGAGAATAGGTTCTTCTGGTGAGCCTGTTAATGCCTGTAGAGCTCTGTTGGAGGGAACCAGCAGCCCCGCGGATGCTTTCCATGGTGGCTGGTAGATCTTCTGAAGCCGCACGGAAATTGGCTATTGTTTCAGCTAAATGATCAAAAGGATCTCCTTTTTCATGATTGGTAAAAGAACTTATACCCTGTCTGATTTCTTTAATTGCAGCATTAGTGTTGTAAAGCATGGTGTATATATTAATATTCTGGTCCATGGTTGCCTGGTCCGGACCAAGAAGTTTTGAAATCTGCTGGTTGCTTTGCCTTAGTTCTTCAAGAAACAGACTGGTCTGATGAGTAAGTCCTTGAAGGTCAAAAGATTTTACTGCGGAGTTTAAATCAACAATCAGCTGATCAACATGGTCAAGGGTTTTTCTAAGGTCAATGCCTTGCAACTTAGCCATGGTATTGCCTAATGACTCAAATGTTTCTTCCAAGCGGGCAAAGGTGCCAGGTGCAGAAGGTACGTAGGGATTTTCAGGAGTCCAGTCTACGGGCAGGGAGGGATGGCGCAATGGATCAAGATAGTCCATTTCTATGTAAGCTGATCCAGTGATGCCCATGGGCATCATTCTTATTCTGAGCCCGCTCAAGACTTCCCGGGCAAGAAATGTTTCAAATTCATCAGGGGTCATATCTCCAAAAGCGTTGAGGGAAAGACTAATTTCCAGAAGGACGTATCTTTTTTCGGCTGTTGTAGCCTGGGGATATCTTATGTTGACGAAACTTATCTGCTGAACATTACCTATCTGCACTCCACGCATCTTGACCTGAGAACCTACATCAATCCCCTGGATGGATTCATCAACATAAGTTTCTATGGTGACAGTTGTCCGCCACAAAGCTCCAGCACCAAGAATGATCAGTGCTCCAAAAAGAAGGATAATCCCGGTTGAGACAAATATTCCTATGGTGTAATAATTTGGACTGGTACGCATATTTTTTAAGGGGTTATGATTAGTGTTTTAGATTCTGCACTTTGTCAGGGTTTGTTCTGTTTAAAAAAGAGCGAACCCAAGGATCAGAGGAATTATTTCTGAGGTCTGCAGGTGCTCCCTCTGCAGCAATGGTTTTTCTTTTTTTATCAAGAATAATCATTCGTCTTCCGATTTTAAAAATGCTGCTCAGTTCATGAGTAACGATGACAAAGGTTATTCTCAAACTTTGTGCCAGGTTCAGAATCAGCTCATCCAGTTCAAGGGATGTTATGGGGTCAAGTCCGGCCGAAGGTTCATCAAGAAACAGGATCGAAGGATCAAGAGCCATGGCTCTGGCAATGGCTGCTCTTTTCTGCATTCCCGCGCTTAGCTCTGAAGGCATGTGATTTTCATATCCTATGAGACCTACCTGGGAAAGTTTAATCCTGCTGATGAGATTCATGGCAGTTATTGTCAGGTTTGTAAATTCTTCCAAAGGGAGGCGTACATTTTCCAGAAGAGTCATGGAGCCGAACAGGGCTCCGCTCTGGTAGCTTATGCCGATGGCACGCATGATTTCTGCTTTTTCTGAATCATCAGCCCTTGTAATGTCCCTGCCTTTTATAAGTATTTGCCCGGACAGGGGAGAGTAAAGCCCTATCAGGTGTTTTAACAGTGTGCTTTTGCCGCTGCCTGATCCACCAAGAATTACAAAGATATCGCCCGAATATATTTCAAAGGAAATATCCTGCATAAGGATTTCATCTTGAAAACCCATGCTCAGGTTTTTGACAGAAATTACCACATCATCGCGCATAAATTAAATTCCCAGAATATAGAAGGTCACAGCAAATATCCCATCAGTAATGGCTATGAGCACAATTCCGCTGACCACGGCACTGGTGGTGGAAAGCCCTACAGCCTTTGCCCCGCTGGTTGTCTGAAGACCCCTGACGCACCCTATCCAGGATACTAAAAGACTGAATATAACAGCTTTGAACATTCCACCGGCAAAGTCGGCCATGGTCAGGGACATTGTAATCTGATTGATATATGTAATTAGAGGGAAGCCCAGAGAAAGCATTACCAGAGCTCCGCCAATGAGACTGAAAATGATAAAAAACAGGGTGAGAAAAGGCATGACCAGCATGGTGGCAAGCATCCTGGGCACAACAAGAAATTTGACAGGATTCAAGCCCATGGTGGTCAGGGCATTGATTTCTTCATTTATCTTCATTGTCCCAATTTCAGCAGCAAAGGAAGAGCCTGTTCTGCCGGCCAGGATGATGGCAGTGACCAATGGGCCAAGTTCCCTGACCATGGAAAGTCCCAGCAGTCTGGCAACAAATATTTCCGCACCAAACATGCGCAGTGGCATAGCTGACTGGAAGGAAATAATAAGCCCCATGAGAAAGCCGATGAGGCATACAATAAATACTGCTTTGGCTCCTACATTTTCAATATTCAGATATACATCTTTCCAGCGAATTGTCCCGGGTCTGATAAGGGCATGGCTGAAAGCAGATACAAACTGACCTACAAATGTAAAAAAATCTCTGGCATCGTGGCCCAACTTGATCGTGGCCTTTCCAATTTCTTCAAGGATTGAGCTTTTAGGGTAAGCAGTTTTTTCCATGCAGTCAAAGCATGAAAGCTGGCCAAGCATGTCTGCAAAGTCTTTGCGAAGGTTTTTAATTTGGGATTTTCCGCCGCGTTCTTCAATGAGCCTGGAAAAATGCAGAAGGTAGGCCTGTCCGCTCATGTCTAAGTAATTAACTTTTCCAGCGTCGATTATCAGGTTTTTTGTGTTGTCTTCATCTATCCTTTTTTCAGTTTCCTGCCATAGACGGCTGAGGTTTTGAGTATTGAGGCTGCCATTGAGATAAACAGATGACGTATTATCCTCTGGCCTTTCAAACGACCAGGAAAGAAAATTGTCTGAATCTTTGTGTGATGCTTCTGAAACAGGCATGGATAAAGCTTAATACAATAATCTTGTTGTTACAAGGGTTACATGTTGATAGATTTGAGAAGGGTGTCGTAAATATTTAGTCGGTTTTAAGGGCTTTGATGACCTGATCAAAACTGATAGAATTTATGCATTCATGATGACAAGTGGATTTTGATTTGCCATGCAAAGAGCAGGGGCTGCATTTGAGCCTGGTTTTCAGGATACAGTCATTTAACCCGGCTGGATAAAAGCCCCATTCCTTAGATGTAGGCCCAAAGAGGCTGACCACCCTGGTTCCCACTGCTGAAGCTAAGTGCATAGGTCCGGAATCTCCTGTGATCAGAGCCTTGCAATGACTGAGGACTGCTCCGGTTTCCCGGATGGATGTCTTATTGGTAAGGTCTTTGTTTTTTCCCGGAAATAAAGGTCTTTTGTCTTGACCTATTATCAGCCACTCATATCCCTGATTTTCAATAAAGCTGATGAATTGTTGCCATTTGTCCTTAGTCCAGGTTTTGGCGGGGTGCGTTGCGTATGGGTGGATGGCAATGTGTTCAGAGCCTGCGCCAATTAATTGTAGTTTTTCAGCTGCATGTGAGATTTCATTTTTTTTGAGAAATATTTTCGGAGTCAGCTCAGCAGGAGATGGAGTAATCTTTGATAATGCTGATATATATCGCTGGGGAACATTTTTGCTTAAAAGCTTCTGTCTAAATAAACTTAATCCTGTTTTTGCGAATAATCTTCTGTACAGACTCATTTTTGAGTATGAGTAGATTTTAT
>PWPY01000294.1 GCA_003558575.1 Desulfonatronovibrio sp. | reverse complement strand
GCATGAATTCTTTCCGGTCTTCAGGATTTGTATACACCTGAGAGGTAATGTCAGTGATGGAAGACATAAGCTCTTGAGGATTTTCATAACCCAGCATCCTGGCTGTTGCGTTGTTAGCGCCGATGTAACGCCCCTCAGGGGTTGATGTGAAAACACCGATGGGGGCATTCATCAGGATGTCATGAGCATCAAAAAAGTTGGCTGGGTTGGGCTGATTTCCCTTCTTGGAAGGTCGAGGCATGAAAACTCCATAAAAGCATAATTGCTATACGGCTCAAGTAAGGGTGCGATGATGCTGGATAGGACTTAATTCTATTTCAAAATTATCATGTTACAATAATCACAAAGTGCAACAAAACGCAAGTTGTATACCAAGATGGTTCCAACAGCAGAGGCTTAAAAAAGCTTGAGATGTCATCTTGTTTTTTTGGAAAAAGCCTCTATTCAAGACTACGTGCATGCCCTGAGAGGAGTTTAAGCCAATTTGAATGGTCAAGCTTTATTCCGGCAGTCTTCAAAATAATTGACCTGGACTATGCTATGGCCATAGCCGTATGTTGCGATCAAGCCTGCATTACTTTCTGCCCGAAAAAATTGCTGAACACTCTTTGAAAGTCCTCAAGACTGACCGGCTTGCCTATGTAATCATCCATTCCTGCTTCCAGAAATCTCTCTTTGTCACCTGGTTGAGTGTGGGCAGTTACTGCGATGATTGGGATATCTTTCTTTGAACCAATGGAAGTTGACTTCCGGATTGCCCGTGTAGCTTCAACCCCGCTCATCACCGGCATCTGGATGTCCATTAGGATGCAATCGAAATTATTCTTGGCAAATTTGTCAACTGCTTCTTGCCCATTGCTTGCCAAAGTAACATCATGTCCTAATTTTTTCAGAATGATTTTCATAAACGTCTGGTTCAATGGGTCATCTTCAGCTAAAAGAATCTTGAGGTTCGTTTTGCTCATTTGTGGCAAAGCGATTGTATGGGCTTCATCAGCACTATTATTGCGGCAAAGTGCAAAAGGCAAAACGAAATGTATGGTGGTTCCTTGTCCAGGCATGCTTACAATGCAAATATTGCCGTCCATAAGGTCTACAAGGCGTTTGACTATTGTAAGGCCAAGCCCTGCCCCCTGGTACATACGTGTATGCGAGTTGTCCATCTGTACAAAAGGATCGAACAGGGTTTTCAAGTTATCATCAGGGATGCCAATTCCTGAGTCAGATATGGAAAACATAATCCTTAAGTCAACTCCTTTAGCAGGAGAAAGTAAAGCCAGCTGAATCTGTATGAATCCTTTTTCAGTATATTTAATGGCATTGCTTACCAGGGTGAGCAAAATCTGTTTAATCCTGACAGGATCACCTATAACTCTTGATGGAAGGCCTGGATCAAGGGAGCATTTTAGCTCGATATCCTTCTCTCTTGCAGATGCGTAAAACATTTCCTCAGTGAAATTTAGAGCCTCTTTGATGTTAAAGGTTGAATTACAAAGAACCATATTGCCCGCTTCAATGCTTGAAAGATCAAGTATATTTGAGAGTAGACAGGTAAATCGTTGTGAAGACTTAATAGCTGCATCAATATAACCTTGTTGTTCTTCGTCGAGATGGGTAGTCCCAAGAAGTTGCATCATGCCCATTATGCCATTAAAAGGAGTACGCAATTCATGATTCATGTTGGCTAAAAATTGAGACTTGGCCTTATTGGCAGCTTCAGCCTTCTCACGAGACTCAACCAGTTCCCTTTCCAGCTTTTTGTGCTGAGTCAAGTCCTTGGCGTTGATGATGATGCCTTGAATTGAATCATTATCGTCAAAAAATGGATATAGGCAGACGTCCCAGTAGAGGTCATTTCGACTGACGTTGCATTGCTTGGCAGGACCAAGCCAATGCTGAAAACGAACAATTTCACCCGATATGCACCTGTCCAGAGCGGGCTTGAGCAAGTTTTGGTAATCTTCCGGGTTCATGAATTTATCAGGGGTTTCACCGACCATGTTGTGCCGCATTCTTCCAAAATGCCATGTGTATGCCTTATTTACAATTTTATAAGCATAACTCCTATCCAAAAAAGCCATTGGGTCAAGAACTGTAGACACAATTTGTTCGTACTTTCTGAGAACTCTCAGATGATTCTGACTTTCTTTGCGCTTTTCCAGGTTAAAGAGACCATAAGATACATCACTAATCAGGTCTTTAAACAGTTCTTTTTCCTCATCGTCATTACCCATCTCTTCTGGAACAGAAACAGCAAGTACACCAAAAAAACTGCTTTCATGATGTAACCTTCCGCAGAGCACTGTACAGCCATTGCCAACATCATGCAGAGGACAGGAATAATGTTCATTGCATCTGCCTTCATGATGCTCAAAGCCATCTTTATCCAGATTTATTCTTAGGCATTCCTGATTGTTAATTTTTGGACTGGAGCGTGCCTCAAGGCTTGTGCTTTTATCGCCCTGTCCTGCCCGAGCATATGCACTAAAAGAGAGCCCATTATCAATGATGGATATATTCGCATGCTGATAACCTCTCGTATTTACAAGAATATTGCAAATACCCCTTATGAGTCTTCCTCGCTCCTTCTCTCTGGCAATGAGAGAGTTAACGTCCCTCTGAGAGCGGAGTATCTTGTTGAGATGTTTTGTTCTTAGATCAAACCCGATCCTTTCTGAAATATCTCTGCTTATAATTACTATATAATCCGGATCCCCTTGAGTGTTTCTGGTCAGGCTGGCAGATGACCTGAGCCACTTAACCCCTTGGTTTCTGCATTTGATGCGCTTTTCGATTTCGTAACGCTCAGTTTTTCCCAGGGCCAGAGAACTAAAAAGTAGTTTTTCCCTTTCAATGTCCTCTGTTAAAGTTGTTGATAAAAAATGAGTTCCCCTAATCTCATCTTTGTCCAGGCCAAAGACATTACAGAGCTCATTGTTTGGTTCAATGATATTGCCCTGCAGGTCCACTGTTGCCATGATCATCCCAACCTGATCCAGATACATCAATGCTTTTTCCATCTTATGCCGCACCAGCCTCCTGCACAGCTGATAGCTCCTCAGTGGATAGTACTTTGTTTACATCCATTATGATAATAAATTTGTTGTCATGCCTGGCCATGCCCTGAATGAATTCTGTATTTATTTTAGCCCCCATTTTGGGAGGTGGTTCAATATCTTTCCTTTGTATTTCAAATACTTCCTGAACTGAGTCAGCAAGTGCCCCCATCATTGTTTTTTCGCTTTCCACTTCAACCTCAGTAATGATTATGCATGTACTTACTGTCCTTTTTGTAGTCTCAAGGTTGAACTTTAGCCTCAAGTCCACTACAGGCAGGGCCTTTCCACGCAAATTTATGATCCCCAGAAGAAAATCAGGGGTTCCAGGTATCCTGGTAATGGGAATACAATCCATTACTTCAGAGACCTGTGCTATATCAACGCCATACAAATCTCCGGCCAGAGTGAAGGTCAAATACTGGCGGGCAGCTGATTCTGCATTTGTTGTATCCTTCATGAGTGCTCCTGCATTGTAGGGTTAAACTTTATCAGCAGACAGGGTGCTGCAAGAACAAATTATGCTTGATGGCCACTTACTAATGACCCTGCCTGCTGCGTGTTGGAATTAGAATTTTTCAAACTCTTTATCCATGTCATCGGTTCCCATGTCCAATGCAAAACGCTTCTCTCCTTTTCCCCCTTTGCTACTTAAGGCTGATTGGGCAGCCTGTCTGGGAGCACTTTTTTTCACTGTAACCTTTGTTGTTTTTCCGAAGTCAGCGCCTTGCTCAAGCCTGAAAAATGACATGGTTGACTGCAGCTGTTCTGCCTGGCTGGACAGTTCTTCAGCAGTTGCCGACATCTCCTCAGCAGCGGAAGCGTTTTGCTGGATAACCTGATCCAACTGCTGGATTGCCTGATTAATCTGCTTAACCCCAGAGTCCTGCTCTTTGCTTGATGCGGCAATCTCCTGAACCAGCTCAGCAGTTTTTTGAATACTGGGTACGATTTGCTTAAGTTTTTGACCGGCACTTTCAGCAACCTGGACGCTTGATCCCGAAAGATCAATTATTTCTGCGGCAGCATTCTGGCTTCTTTCAGCCAACTTGCGCACTTCCGAGGCCACTACAGCAAATCCCCTGCCGGCATCACCGGCTCTGGCCGCTTCTATGGCTGCATTAAGGGCGAGAAGATTGGTCTGTCTGGCGATTTCTTCGATTATGGATATCTTGTCTGCTATTTGCCTCATGGCATCAACAGCTTCATATACTACTTTTCCGCCCTCTTCAGCATCCTTTGCAGCTTGAGTTGCAATTTTTTCAGTCTGGGATGCATTGTCTGAATTCTGTCTGATGGTGGCTCCCATCTGTTCCATGCTGGATGATATTTCCTCCACAGATGCAGCCTGCTCTGTTGCTCCCTGGGACATCTCTTCAGATGAGGATGAAAGCTCCTGGCTTCCAGCGGCCACATTGTCTGATGCTGACTGAACATCCCCGACAATCTGCCTGAGCCTGTTCTGCATATCCTGCATGGCTTTACCCAGGATGCCGATTTCATCTTTTTGATCAACGTCAAGCTTTGCATCAAGGTTGCCCCTGGCAAGTTCATTGGAAAACTGCACACCCTTAAATACAGGTCTGGTAATAATTAAAGTTAGAACTATCGAAATAATGACCGCCAGGATGACCGCCAGACTAAGTCCGGCCAGGAGAACTCTGGAGGAATTGTTAAGTTGGGATATTGTATTCTGTGCAATATTTGTGGTTTGGGCTTCAGCCTGGTTTTCAAGTTGACTGCACTGTTCAACAACTGCAATGTAGGCACTACTCATGGCCTGTATATTAGCATCCAACTGCTGCTGAGCAGCAACTACCGCCAGCATTGCTGTCCGGTATTCCATTGCAGCATCTCTACCTGCACGCAGCTGTCTTAAATTGATCTCCTGACGAGTTATCTCAATAATGCTGTTAACCTGAGCCAGCAAATCCTCAAAAGCACTGGCAGCCCTCTCCAGGCCAGCCATGTCTCTTACAGCCTGGCTTTCCCAGTTGGCAATTTGAATAGCGTTTCCAAGGTCAAGGATGTTATTGGCCCTGGTAATTCTATCATGACGGATAAGAAGCTCTTCTATAGAGTCCTGGGCATTTATCTGCCTGATCATGGCCTCGTTCTGGGCAGCAAGATAAGCGCTGATATTTTCCTCGAACTGCCGGGCGTTTACACCTGCCTGTTCCCGGGCCCTGGCTGTTGCCCTTATAGCCTGCTCGATTTCATTCACTGCACGCTCATAGTTGTCCACCTGGCGGGTAATGGCCTCAAGGGCCGGGCCAAGCTCAACCAGAAGCGGTCTTTCACGTGAAAGCCTCTGGCCTCTTTCCAGAGACTGTCTAAGTTGGGCCATGTATGATCTGCCCTGTGTCAGATATGCTGGATCATGGTTCAGACTGTATGCTGTAATCTGCTGTCCAGCCTGATATTGTAATTCTGCGATTTCCCCCGCAAGCGACCATTCAGGAACAAGGTCGTTTCCCAAATGATCGCTTTGACTGCTGACCCGTGACATGGTCACTAAAGCCATTGTACCCAGAGCAAGCATAATAACAATCAGCAGGCTGAAGGCTCCACCCAGCTTAACCGACAGTTTCATGTTTTTCAGCATAATACCTCCCTGTTGGATATGCCCTAATTTGGAGTAAAGGTCGGCAAATACTGTTGCAATAATTGAACCAAAATAAATAAATGAACAATATCATGACGTTGACAATCATTGCGTGTAGGCAATTATGATGTCCGTCTCATTATGACTCAAAAAGAATTGCTGGGCCGTGTCAGATTGAAACAATAATGAACGTAGATCGGCAGAAAAACCTAAAAACTGACTTTTTCCAGGAAGTTTTCCTGAAGCAAACAGACACTTGGCCAAATTCGCCATTAGGTCAGCATAATAAAAATGATTAGCAGCGAGACTTGCAAGAGAATGTTCGGGGTGGACTTTATGAACAAAAGTCCAAAATGGAGTGGCAATGTTCAAACGAAAGATGTTGGTCAAGTCTTGTTTATTTATGAAAACATGTTCAGCTTATTGATTTTTTTTGCACTCGACATGCACGTCAAGACTACGTGCATGCCCAGAGAGAAGTTTAAAGCCGCCAGAATAATCAAGCTTTGTTCCACCAGTCTTCAGAATAATTGAACTGGACTATCCAATACGGCACACTGATCTGAGAACATGGCATCGCGGTTGACCCACACCACGACCGCTGCAACCATGGATTAAATTTGTAAATAAAATTTCAGAAGTGCCATGTAATCCCGAATAAAGGTCCGGCAAGAGTCACATCCACACGTGAACCCTTGCTTCGGTAATCCACGTTCAAATGCCGATATCCTGTAGAAAAATAGATATTTTCGCTGGCTTTATAATTCAGCGTCACCACAAGCTGGCTTGTGGACCTTGAACCAACTCCGAAACCTCCCGTATCCCCGTAAAAAAGCGTGGACCAGCGGGGAGAAAGACTGAAGTTTGCCCTGAGGGCTGCAATAGGATCGCAGAAGCTAAGCTCCAGGGAGCGGTTTACCCCGGCCAGGGGAACCTTGACCGAGCCCCGAATCCACCACTACCTGACTCCCGCCAAAACATCCAACTTCATCTTCTGCCCGTCAACAGCGCGGTAGCCGCCTGCCATTGTCAACGATTTCTGACTCAGGCGGCCCTTGGCTTCAATACCGGGTGGTACGCGCCCCTTTCTGGATAATGAAGCGTAGCTGAAATCCCCAAGCAGAACCAGTTTATGGCGGCGGACCAGACCGGAAACAAACAGGGCATGATCAAGATCCTCAAGTATTTCTGAAAAAGACCTGTCCAGAGAAACCCTGGGCGCACCGGACGAGGGTTTTATTTTGCCCCCCATGCCTGCACCCCAGAGGTAAAGCGTTGCCTGACCTGTCCATTTCTCAGCCCCATAGGCCGCAGATGGTCCCCAAAACATGCCTGAACAAACCATAAAGAACAGTAATGCGGGTAAAATCAGTAAGGATGTCTTGATTGGTGAATGCATCAAATTTTCTCCCTGAGAATCATTTCTGGTTCATGAAGTTCTGGCAACGGATTCTGTCAAATAGATCTCAAGCTGCTAAAGTCTATAAACCCTGGAAATCAAATGGCTCTGCTTCTTCAAAGTATTCCAGAGCGTCTCCGGCATAGACCTGTCCTTCATCCAGAGTCAGCTTCTTTACAGGAGCCCCTGGACTGAGATCGACCTTATTGAGATCCACCCAGACAGTATTTGGTGTCAGTACGTTTTCAAAATAATAGACAAGATGTTTCTGATCCGCCACCACCCTCCAGCGCGTGTTTGATAAATGGGGATGATCT
>PWPY01000157.1 GCA_003558575.1 Desulfonatronovibrio sp. | reverse complement strand
TTTTCGCCAGCCTGAAAGATCCTCCCTCCCAGACCATGCTGACCATAGGCCTCAATCTCAATACTATCCGCGCCTTGCCTGACAAGGTCCTGAATCAGCTCTTCGATTACTCTGGATGAAAGACGCCCGGAACCGTCTTTCCCCTTGAGCTGTACTGTTTTAACTTTATTCATCAATCTATATCTCCCAATAACTGTCCGTTATCAGAACCTTGAAAAAATTGTCTGATGTCTTTATTTGACTACTTATTAAACTACGTACTTGATCTGCAACCTGTCTGCCGCAGCCTTGTCTGCAATGCCAAGGGCATCGGACATGCCAATGGGCAAAGAGGTTGACCTGCCCAGAGGGGCCACAATCTTTTTCAACTCCGTGTCAAAACTAAGGTAAACGTCCACTACCCGCTGAGCTACTTTTTCCGGATCAAGGCGGCGATACAGTCTTGGATCCTGGGAAGTTATGCCTTTGGGGCAACGACCAATATTACAGATATTGCAGCGGTCCTGCTCAGACCCCAGGCAGCCCGCAGCAGCCTGCATTATATACTTGCCCACCTGAACAGCACTGGCCCCAAGCATAATCAGGGCAGCTGCATTGGCAGAAAGATTCCCGTTTTTTCCGGTACCTCCACCGGCAATAATAGGTATTTCATTCTGCATGCCCAACTTGACCAGATTCAGGTAACAATCCCGAACGTTTGAAGCTATGGGGTGACCCATATGGTTCATGGACACATTATAAGCTGCCCCTGTTCCTCCATCTTCTCCATCTATGGCCAGACCGGAAGCGTACGGGTTACGTGTCAGATTGTTCAAGACCGCCAGAGAAGTGCTTGAAGCAGAAATCTTGGGATAAACCGGAACCCTGAATCCCCAGGCCATGCTCATGGACTGAATCATCTTGGCCACAGCTTCTTCAATGGAGTATTTGGTCTGATGAGTTGGAGGGCTTGGCAGGCTCACCCCGGGAGGAACACCGCGAATAGCTGCAATGAGCTTGTTTACCTTGTGCCATTGCAATAGCCCTCCGTCTCCAGGCTTTGCACCCTGGCCATATTTTATTTCCACTGCACAGGGGTCTTCCTTCATATGAGGGATTGAATGAACTATTTCATCCCAGCCAAAATAACCACTGGCAATCTGTAAAATTACATATTTGAGAAAACGTGAGCGAAGAAGCCTGGGTGGGCATCCTCCCTCTCCAGTGCACATGCGTACCGGCATGTTCAGCTCTTCATTAAGATACGCAACTCCCATCTGCAAACCTTCCCACATATTGGGAGAAAGTGCCCCGAAACTCATGCCTCCTATAAGAAGTGGATAAATTTCGCGAACCGGCGGAACCCACCCTTTGTCTTTTCTTGCCTTGAGGACTTTGGCAGGCGGCAGTATCCGACCAATCAGAGTTTTCATTTCAAATTCATGCCTGCCTGCATCAAGGGCGGGGTCAGTGAGCATGGAAATCCTTAAAAACTTAATCTGATCCAGAACGCTTTGACCGGAATTTCGCCTGCCGCCTCTGGTCCTGGACAAACCTCCTTGGTCATGATGAAATTTTAAGGTGTCTCCAAACTTAGCCCCCACAGGCTCGATAGCATTATTAGGACAAACCATGTTGCACATACCACAGCCAACACAGGCATATCCTGGATCAGTCTTTTGTCTGATACCATGATAAACCTTAAAACTCGATTCCGGCATTTTATTCAGGCCTGGAACCAGGGATTCAATACTTCGCTTACGAAAAGTACCCGGTTCAATTGCATTTACAGGGCAGACAGAAGTACATCTCCCGCAAAGGGTGCAGGTCTGGATATCCCATTTTACCTGCCAGGGAAAATCACAACGACTTAGAGTTGAAGGGGTAATGGCTGCGTTTGGCTGCATATCCTTACCTCCTTGCAATCAGGTGAAACTATAGCTGTATCAAGGTGCATAGGTTGAAAATCCTTTGTTTTGTCCCGCTCAGGAACCACCGCATCCAGGCCGCAGGATTCTGATGAAAAAGCAAATAGACCAGATCTGCCCCCCACAATTCCAGGACGGAGTTTTTTACGGTCCTGGACCATGAACATTGTCTTGTCAGGAAGACACCCTATTACGCAATTGGGTCCATCAATGATCAGACGACGGCAGGATTGCTTTAAATTGGATAGAAAATCCCTGTCAGGATGGTGGTCGAGATAACCACCCTGCAACGGGGTTATTATATGCTTATAAGCTTCAATGCCCAGGTTTAACTCTTTCAGGGCAAAATGAAGGATATGGGTAAATACTTCCGAATCAGACTGATACCCTTCATAGCCAGTAACGCCCTGAGTGCTGAGATACTCTTTTATGGGCACAAAGGCGGTATTTTCTCCATTGGTCATTGTTGTAATACCCTGGATGAAAAAAGGATGACAGGCATAAAGATTGATTCCATAGTTGGTATTCTGTCTGCCCTGGGCCATTATGCGCCGGGCAAACAGTTCTTCACGGTGCAATCCGAGATAAATGCCAATTTCCATGGGATCGCCCACTTCCTTGATCATAACCACATCCGGCCAGAAACTGAAAACAACCATGTCTTGCTCAGCTTCTCCCATATGGCGCAGTTTCAGGCGAACCTGTGTCATTTTCCGTTCCTGCTCCTCAGGGGTTAAATCCTGCCAGCTTTCAGGAGGTTCATATACCTGAATAAGATATATTTCTCTTTTGGGCGTACCCGGGGGAGGCTCCACCTTTACATCTAAGGTCAGTCGATACCTGGTAAGAAAGCCCTTGGCAGACATGAAGTCCTCTAAGCGACGCATACCAGACTGGGTAAATATCCCGGATAAAATGGGGAGATCCCTGAACTGGGCAAATGGCCCGTCAAGTTCACTCAAAAAAAGTCCTATTCCTGAACCATCGTGACCTTCCTTCATCATATCAAGGGCTTCCACGGCCTTAATGGGAGAAACCGGTTCACTACTGGTCAATGAAAATAATCTGCACATATTTTTACTCTTTAGTCATAATTAATTTGAACTGTTCACCACATTTTTTCACTTTTGCGTAAAGCCTGCATCCTGGTGAATAGATAAATTACTTTTTTGTAACAATGCTGCATTTGGAAGCCAGAGGCATTCTCCAGCCTGTTCCAAATGCACGATCAGAAACCTTAATGCCTGGAGGGCTCTGACGGCGCTTGAATTCTGCCTTTTTCACCATGGAAAGAACCTGTCTGACCACCTGCCTGCTAAAACCCTGAGCACATATTTCATCCTCAGAAGCTGAACACTGGACATGCAGATGCAGGATCTGATCCAGAATTTCATATTCCGGCAATGTATCCTGGTCCTTCTGTCCCGGGCTTAACTCTGCCGAAGGGGCTTTGGAAATTATTCTCTCCGGGATTAATACTTTTCCATTTGAGTTAAGCCACTTGGAAATAGCATAAACCATGGTCTTGGGCACATCGGATATAGGGGCCAGGCCACCGGACATATCCCCGTAAATTGTGCTGTAGCCCACAGCTATCTCTGATTTGTTTCCAGTTGCCAGGACCATACTTCCAAGCTTGTTGGATATGGCCATGAGCAGGTTGCCCCTGATCCTGGATTGAATATTTTCCTCGGTCACATCTCTGCTCATACCTGAAAAAACTGGAGAAAGAGCAGCATCAAAGCTGTTCATGAGCTCATCAATGGCAATAGTTATGGTCTCAATTTCAAGATTTCTTGATAGCTTCAGGGAATCATCAATACTGCCCTGACTGGAAAATGGAGAGGGCATGAGAACGCCTGTTACATTTTCAGCCCCCAGAGCATAAACTGCAAGAGCGGCCACTAAGGCTGAATCAATTCCCCCGGATAATCCCAGCACAACCTTATTGAACCCGTTTTTGCGCACATAATCTGTCAATCCCAGGGCCAGGGCTTCCCATATCTCTTTCTCAAGTCCAAAATCACTGCAAGATATTATATTTTTTTTAGGATCATCAAGATCCACCAGCAAAACATCCTCTTTAAAAGCTTCAGCCGCTGCAATCACCTGACCTGTGCTGTCCAATGCAGCACTTCTACCGTCAAAAATCAGTTCATCATTACCCCCTGCCTGATTGCAGAAGATAACGGGCAAACGGTACTTTGTGGCCAGTGAACTCAGCATGGACAAACGGAGTTTATGTTTAGCCTCTGAAAAAGGTGACGCAGATAAGTTTACGATGAAATCAACATCCATATCTGCCAAGGCCTTCACCGGATCAGAGCTGTATTTTGATTTCTCCCAGAAATCATTGTCATTCCACACATCCTCACAAATGGTCACCCCAACCTTTTGGCCGGAAATTTCAAAAAAACCCGGTCCTTCTGATGGGGAAAAATACCTTTCTTCATCAAAAATATCATAATTGGGCAAAAGAGTTTTATTAAATATTTTTACAATTCTTCCCTGATTGAGCAAAAAGGCGCTGTTAAACAATATATCTGAACCGGTTTTTATGGAGGGAGACCCAATTAAAACCGGTCCCATTCCTGCTGTCTTCTCAGCTATCCACTTGACAGCTTCCAGACACTGCTCAACAGTCTTCCTGTAATAAAGCAGATCAGCAGGAGGATAGCCAATAACAGCAAGCTCAGGTGTCAGACAAAAATGAGCTCCATCATTAAAAGCCTTTTCAGCAGACTGAACAATCCGGAAAGCATTACCCCTAAGATCACAAACAGTGGGATTAATTTGCAACAAACCTACTCGCATACTTTTATTCACTCCATATAACAGCGTGTTGAAAAAATCCTTGCTCAACCAGCATATTCATTACCATTTTTTACATGCTTCTGCTTAAGAGGCCAAAAACATGCAGTGGACAGCCACTAAAATATACAACTTCGTAAAAAAAACCTCAAACATTCCACAAAAAATTACATTTTTGTAATGCAGACCCGGGGCTGCTCAAAAAAAATATCAAAGTCCAGCTCAATATAGCCTGCAAAAAGAATACGCTTATCATCCAAAATTGTCTAACTTGTTTCCATCTGGAAAGTCTTTCCTTCCGGGTGCTGGAACTAATTATCAAAAAAAAGCTGATATACCGATTGCTTCTAACCAGGATCCATATAATCTATGCTAAAATCTAACCATTTTTATTAATATTGACCTTGAGGACTATTACAAGTAAATAACTTGAGTTCTCGTAATCAGTCGCTAACTCTTGTACTTATTCTGGACTCCTTCCCTGAAGTAATGCAAATCATCCATATATAGAGTAAAACCCTAACAAACTTAAAAAGCTATGCCCAAAAGAGAAGACATTAAAAAAATCATGCTTATTGGCTCAGGACCAATTGTTATCGGACAGGCCTGTGAATTTGACTACTCAGGAACCCAGGCCCTTAAGGCTCTTAAGGAAGAAGGTTACGAAGTGGTGCTGGTCAACTCCAATCCGGCAACCATCATGACTGACCCTGAGCTTGCAGACAAAACCTATATTGAGCCCATTGAACCGGAGACCGTGGCCAAAATTATCGCCAGAGAAAGACCCGATGCCCTTTTGCCCACCCTGGGAGGCCAGACAGGTCTTAACACTGCCTTTGCTCTGGCCCACAACGGGGTCCTTGAAAAGTACAATGTAGAACTTATTGGAGCATCCCTTCCAGCAATTGAGAAAGCTGAGTCACGTGAAGAATTCCGCAAAGCCATGGATAATATCGGCCTTAAGAGTCCCAGAAGTTCCATCGCGCGAAACATGGATCAGGTAAGGGAACTGAGCAGAAGCATCCCCTTTCCTATGATTATCCGCCCGGCATATACCCTTGGCGGTACAGGAGGGGGCATTGCATACAATATGGAAGACCTTGAAAGCATATGTGCTCAGGGACTTGCTGCCAGCCTGACCAGTGAGATCATGCTTGAAGAATCAGTACTGGGCTGGAAGGAGTTTGAGCTTGAGGTCATGCGGGACAAAAACGACAACTGCGTAATCATCTGCTCCATAGAAAATATTGATGCCATGGGAGTACATACTGGAGACTCTATAACTGTTGCTCCGGCACAGACTCTTACAGATAAAGAGTACCAGCTTATGCGCAATGCGTCTCTTGACATTATGCGTGAGATAGGCGTTGAAACAGGCGGATCAAATGTCCAGTTTGCCTTGAACCCGGAAAACGGCGACATGGTAGTCATTGAAATGAACCCCAGGGTATCAAGGTCATCTGCTCTTGCTTCCAAAGCCACAGGTTTTCCCATTGCCAAGATTGCTGCAAAGCTGGCAGTAGGCTATACCTTAGATGAAATACCCAATGATATTACTAAGGAAACAATGGCTTCTTTTGAACCAACAATTGATTATTGTGTAGTTAAGATACCGCGCTTTACTTTTGAAAAATTTCCTGGAGCCAAGGATGTCCTTGGCACAGCCATGAAAAGCGTCGGTGAAACAATGGCTATAGGTCGGACCTTTAAAGAGGCAATGCAGAAAGGACTGCGTTCCCTTGAAACAGGTCAGATCGGACTGGCATCAAACTTTAATGAAAAACTTCCACCTCTCGAAGACATAAGAACATCTTTGAGAGTTCCCAATTCTCAGCGCATTTATTCCATTCGTCATGCTATTCTTGCCGGGATGTCCACTGAGGAAATTTACGAGCTCACATTCATAGATCCCTGGTTCATCAGGCAGTTTGAAGAGATGGTGTCCTTTGAAAAAGAACTCATTGAATTCAGCTCCCGGGAAAATTTTTCCATCAATAACCAGTTCCTTAAGACTGTCCTTTTCAAGGCCAAAAAAATGGGCTTTTCAGACAGACAGCTATCCCTGATCTGGAATAAATCAGAAGAAGATATTCGTAATATCAGAACCAAACTTAATATTCTGCCCGCATACTACCTCGTTGACACATGCGCAGCAGAATTTGAGGCTTATACCCCCTACTACTACTCCACTTATGAAAAAGGCAGCGAACTTAAACCCCAATTACGGAAAAAAATCATGATCCTCGGAGGCGGCCCCAACAGGATAGGACAGGGAATCGAGTTTGACTATTGCTGTGTACATGCTGCTTACGCCCTCAATGAAATGAATATCGGCTCCATAATGGTCAACTCCAACCCTGAAACTGTAAGTACAGATTATGACACTTCTGACTACCTCTACTTTGAGCCTCTGACCTTTGAAGATGTCATGGACATCATTGATTTTGAAAAACCTGACGGGGTAATTGTCCAGTTTGGAGGTCAGACCCCTCTTAACCTTGCGGTCCCTCTCATGAAGGCTGGAGTGCCTATTATTGGAACTTCTCCTGACAGCATAGACAGGGCTGAAGACAGGGAACGGTTCCAGGCTCTTATTAAAAAATTAGACCTCCTTCAGCCACCCAATGGAACAGCGAAATCCATTGAAGAAGCAGCAAGGATTGCTGAAGATATCGGATATCCAGTGGTGGTTCGTCCCTCATATGTACTTGGCGGCCGAGCCATGGAAATTGTTTATGAT
>PWPY01000212.1 GCA_003558575.1 Desulfonatronovibrio sp. | reverse complement strand
TCAATCTGCACAATTATTTGTCACCGTATTAAGATACGCCTCCTCATAATTGCTTGATTTCCTTGCCAAAAGAAAAAACTCCTCGTTTCCGGAAAGAAAACCGATTGTTTCAGTATCCAGAAAGAAAGACTTTCTGGATGGAAACTATATAACTGTTCAGCAAAATCGAATAAGAAGGCCTGGACCCCGGATCAAGTCCGGGGTGACGGTTAAAACAGACCCATGCCCTTTTCCGTCATTCCGGCGAAAGCCGGAATCCAGGGTATTTTAATAGCCATATAGCAAATGTGCTGAACAGTTACACGCTTATAAACTTTTAATATTACGACAATCCTTATGGATTGTCCATCACTGCAAACTGGCTTGAAAAATGAACAAACAGCCCAATGAATCACCAAAAGAATGTTTGTTGTGCGGCAAATGCATGGAGGTCTGCCCTGTATTCAAGGCGACAACTAGGGAAGACCTCAGCCCCAGAGGAAAAGCCTTTTTGCTGCGCATGTTTAAAGAACTTAACATTGGCATTAAAGATACAGCTCAACTGGCAAAGCTTTGCGCTGGATGCAGAAAATGCCTTAAAGCATGCCCTCAAAGAATAGACCTCCCCTTGGAAATCGCCCGGATCAAATCAAAACATCCTGACTGGAAATCCTGGATCTTGTCCAGAATAATTAATTCAGGGTCAGGAATTCTGCCAGCAGCAAAAAAAGTCAGCTATATCATGCCAGATTCCGCACCTTTTCTCAAAAAATCACTCAAACCCAAAGCACATACCAGCCCATTGCTGATAGCCAAGAGAAAAGAAAACAAGACAGGACAAAAAGCAGTTATTTTTCCGGGTTGTACCGGACGGCATCTGAGACCGGAGCTCGGGCAAAAAGCTGTAAATCTTTTGAAGCTGTCTGGATACCAGGTCATTGAAACGCCTGACTGGAAATGCTGTGGATATCCTCTCGGAGCAGCAGGGCTTTTTGACCATGAAAACAGTGAGTCCTTGAAAAACCTTGACATCTGGAACAAATTGAAAAGGCCTCTGATTTTTGTTTTCTGTGCTACTTGCCTTGAAGGCTTAACCGCATCCTTTGGAAATCACAATTATCCCCCATCCATGGATATATTCAGACAAAATATATTTCCCCTGCTGCCCGAAATTGCAAAACTTGACTTTGAACTCTCTGCACCTCTATCCCATACAGACATCTTCTGGCATGAGCCATGCCATGGAACCGGAAAGTCCGGTGAAATATTCAAGAATATAATGTCTAAGCTTAAAGTAGAATTGACCATAAACAGTGATAAATGCTGCGGCATGGGAGGGTCATTTGCCATACAGAACTTTGAGATTAGTTCCCTTATTGCAGATGACTTCTGGAAGAATATCTCCTCAAGCAGACCTCTAATACTCACTGACTGCAATGGTTGCGTGCTTCAGCTTGATGCCACCGCCCCTGACAATGCCGCTGCAGCACACTGGCTGGAAATTATCCATCCAGTTCAGATTTAACACCCGCAGATATGGTTTGACTTGAGACTGGCAAGATTATAATCTGTTTTTTTTCAGAAACAAAAAGCATGAATTAAGTTTATGCGTGCACAATAATCAGGTATGCCCCATGTCTTGGATACTCCTGCTGGATGCCGGCAATACAAACATCAAAATCTGCCTCGCCAATGAAAGGGAAATGAGGCCTGTCCTCAAACTTCCCACAGACATCAAAGAGACTTCCGATTCACTGGGCCTGAAAATCTACGACTACTTTCGCTTGGAGAATATTTTTCCTCAAGACGTCAAGGCATGGGTAATATCATCAGTAGTTCCCCTGCTTGACGGGATTCTGGGCCGTGCTGCCGGCAGATTTTGCGGATGCCCCTGTTATTTTGTACCCAAAGACATTGATGTCCCGGTTAACAATAAATACCGCAGACCAGCAGAAGTTGGATCAGACCGCTTAGTTACTGCCTTTGCAGCGAGAAGACTTTATAAGTCTCAGGGCATCATTGTCATCGACTTTGGCACAGCCACAACTTTTGACTGCATAGTGGACAATAACTACCTCGGAGGACTCATCTGCCCGGGTCTTAATTCTTCCATAAGGGCCTTGAGCACCCAGACAGCCAAACTGCCTCAATTCTGTTTGGAGTATGCTGGAGACGATCTTGAAATCGGCATAAGCACTGTTCAAAGTCTCAGCCAGGGGACTCTTTTTGGGTTCGCGGACATGGTAGAAGGACTGGTTAAAAGACTTAAAGAAAAGCTGGCCTGCCCGACACTGGTGGCAGCTACAGGGGGCATTGCGGAAAAACTTTCTCCCCTGTGTCCATCCATGGAGGAAATAGAACCTAATCTCCTTTTGACAGGGCTGGAAATTTTATCCAGGGAAAACAACCTTTTTCAAACCAAACTGACAACTCTTTAACTACGGGAGAGAATAATGAGTATAATATCTGATATCATGGCAAGGCAAATTCTGGATTCCAGAGGAAACCCAACCATTGAGGTGGAGGTAATCCTTGAATCAGGACTGACTGGACGGGCTTCAGTACCATCAGGAGCATCCACGGGTACAAGGGAAGCCCTTGAACTGCGCGATGGTGAAAAAGAATATGGAGGGAAAGGAGTTACCAAAGCTGTAAATATTATCCTGGAAGATATCGCCAATGAAGTCATCGGCATGGACTGTCTGCGTCAGGTGGAAATTGATGAGTTCATGATTGACCTTGATGGAACTGATAACAAGTCCAAGCTTGGAGCCAATTCCATGCTTGGCGTATCCATGGCCCTTGCCAGGGCTGCTGCCAAATATACCGGGCTTCCTCTTTACCAGTATATTGGCGGAGTCAATGCCAAAGTCCTTCCTGTGCCCATGATGAATATCATTAACGGCGGTGCCCACGCTCCCAACAACCTCGATATTCAGGAATTTATGATCATGCCTCTTGGTGCAGCAACTTTTACCGATGCCCTGCGCATGGGTGCAGAAACTTTTCATGCATTAAAGGCAATCCTGGACAAGGACGGTCTTTCCACAGCTGTTGGAGATGAGGGTGGATTTGCGCCTAACCTCAAAAGCCATGCCCAGGCCTTTGAATATATCATCAAGGCCATTGAGGAAGCAGGCTATCAGCCAGGACCTGAAATAGCTCTGGCCATTGATGCTGCAGCATCTGAATTCTACAAGGACGGCAAATACCATTTCAAGGGCGAAAAACTGACTATGTCTGTAGAAGAACTTATTGAATATTATCAGCAGATGGCTGGAAAATTTCCCATCCTGTCCATTGAAGATGGACTGGCAGAAGGTGACTGGGAAGGATGGAGAAAATTCACTTCTCTTGCTGAAGACACCCTGCAGATTGTTGGTGATGATATTTTTGTTACCAACCCCGGTATCCTGGCAGAAGGAATAACCACTGGTGTGGCTAATTCAATTCTTATTAAGCTTAATCAGATCGGCACCCTAACTGAAACCTTAGATACCATTGAAATGGCCAAGTCCGCTGCCTATTCAACTGTTATTTCCCATCGTTCAGGTGAAACAGAAGATTCATTTATTGCTGATCTTGCTGTGGGCACTAATGCTGGTCAGATCAAAACAGGCTCCCTGTCCCGCAGCGACCGTCTGGCCAAATACAACCAGCTTCTGCGCATTGAGGAAGAGCTTGACGATCAGGCCATATACTTTGGTCCTGCAGTAGCTCTTCAATGGTTTGGTGAGGAATAGTCATGCTTATTCTGGATGGAAAAGCAGCTTCAGCTAAGCTCAGGAACAGACTTAAAAATGAAATAGCAGACCTGGCGCCCAAGGCAGGTCGTCCACCTGGCTTGGCTGTGATTCTGGTGGGAGAAGATCCTGCTTCAGCTATTTATGTGCGCAACAAAGAAAAGAATTGTAAAGAAACAGGAATCATTTCCAAAGCGCATAAACTTCCGGCTGACATTTCTCAGGCAGAACTGGAAGAGCTGATTATTAGCCTCAATTCTGACGATGAGATTGATGGGATACTGCTTCAGCTTCCACTGCCTAAGCACTTAGATTCTCAGAAATGTCTTGAACTTATCAAGCCTGCCAAAGACGTGGACGGATTTCATCCTGAAAATGTGGGCAAGCTAACTCTGGGTCTGCCTGCTTTCCGCTCCTGCACGCCAGCAGGAATAATGGCTCTTCTCCAGGAGTACCAGCAGGACGTATCCGGTAAAGACTGCGTGGTTGTGGGCAGAAGCAATATTGTAGGCAAGCCCCTGGCACTGATGCTCTTATCCCGAAACGCCACAGTAACCATCTGCCATTCCAGGACAGCAGATCTGAAAAGTCACGTTCAAAAAGCTGATTTTATTTTTGCTGCTGTAGGCATCCCGGCGTTTATCACTGGGGATATGGTCAAACCTGGGGCTGTGGTGGTTGATGTAGGAATCAACAGGACAGATGATGGACTGGTTGGTGACTGCGATTTTCAGGGAATCCAGCACAAGGCAGCAGCCATGACTCCGGTTCCCGGAGGAGTAGGCCCCATGACCATTGCCCTGCTTCTGAAAAATACTGTCAACTCATGGAAAATCCGAAAAAACCTTTAAATAGTTTCCATCCAGAAAGTCTTTCTTTCTGGATACTGAAACAGTCGGTTTTCTTTCTGGAAACGAGGAGTTTTTTCTTTTGGCAAGGAAATCAAGCAATTATGAGGAGGCATATCTTAATACGGTGACAAATAATTGTGCAAATTGACGCCGCCAAAAGCAAAAAGAACCGTTTCCGGATGAAAACTAAATAACTTTATATAATCCGGGAGCCTGACTCAGATATTGCTGTAAGAACTCTTGACGGACTGTTAAAAAAAGTCCTTATCCAACAGTCGGGCTTCCGGATACTCTCTCAACTGATAATAACACCTGCATATCCCACCACCTGGGAAAAATCCCTATTCACCTCTCCTGATGTAGAATAATCAGCAAGTTTTGCTTTTCTGGCTCCAAGGTCAAGGGCGCAATACATACCCAGAACCATGGGCAAAACACCGCACATGGAAATTTTGTTTTCCATAACAACCTTATACAAACCCTCTGGATTGAGGTCCAGAACCTGTTCAATAGCCAGTGCATCTATTTTCTGAGCCTGTTCATGTGAAATATAATGGCTCATATCAGAACTTATTATCAAAGAGACATTGAGATTCAATCTTTTAATTACCTGGGCCAGATTCTTTCCAGCTTCAGCCAGTACGCTCAATCGAGACTCAGACACCGCAATGGGGACCATTGAAACATTACCCTTCCTCACTGATAGAAAAGGCAGAATTACTTCTAAAGAGTGCTCCTGAATATGGGCCTGATAATCAGAGGAAAATCCGTTTATTTCCGTTATTGAACTGGCCAGGCTGGAATCCACTGGAAATTCAAATCCCGGTACAATCCAATTACCATCTGGCCAGACAGAGATGCTCTCCCCTTTTCCAGTATGATTTGGTCCCAAAAGAATAAGCTTCTCAGCAAGGTTTGCCCTGGCAAGGGTTTTGCCGGCTGTGCTTCCGGAAAAAACATAGCCTGCATGGGGAAGCATGGTTAAAATTGTGCGTTCTTCCATGGCTTCACCCTGCAGGTAACCTGATACAGCACTCAACAGATCTTTTTTGTTTCCAGGATAAAACTGTCCTGCAACCAATGGCTGTCTGTCCATAACATCTACCTCTTGCAACTATAAATTGTAATTATTCTGTGAAGTTCCACCACTTTTCCAAGCTCCCCACCCGGATGCGCCTGGAATCTAACCTGAGCCCTGCTATGGTCTGTATTGTTCAGCCTCTCTTGTCAGACGCATGGTATTCAGGTCTGACTGGGCCATCCTGCTAAACATGTCATTGGGGAAATTTTCGATAATCCCGCGAAGGGTTTCCTCCCAGTTCTCATACTGATGATTAAGCCTGTACATTCTGGCCAGACGGTATTGAGTAGCAGGCCAGTCAGGATCATCCTGATCAATATAATTCTCATATTCTAAGGCCCAGCCAAGGGCCTCCCTGAGCCGGCCTGTGTTGGATGTGGCATCTATCAGCATATCAAGACAGGTCATAATTCGCTGAATATTGGGTTCTTCCTGTTCCATAAACATGGCCAGAGATTCCTGAGCAAAGATGTATGTATTCTGATAATCTTGCTTATCAAAGGCATCCAAGGCAAGATAAAACAGAGCAAAAGCCTTTTGACTTCCTGGAAAATCTGTTTCTACAGCCAGTCTTCTCCATAGGGGCAGCGCCTCATCTTCTCTTGCGGTATTCTGCAGTGCGAGCGCCCTGGCATAGTCCATCTGAAGCCTTTTATCCCTATGCAGATCCCAGCCTTCAACTTGTTCGTCCAGTCCAAGAATAGCCTGCCAGTTGGCAGTATCAAGATAAATACTCAAAAGAAGAGAAAGAGCAGCATGGTTATGTTCATCTATTTCATCCTGTTGTAGAAAAGGCCCGGCCACCTTTAAAGCTTCTTCCTTTCTGTCCCTGTTCCAATAAGAAGTAGCCAGTGCAAGACGCTCTTCGTTGCCCAGATGTTCAGGGTGTTCATTCAAATACTTATAATCTTCCCAGGTATCTATGATTTCCTGATAGTTACTTTCAGGATATTCCTGGGCCACCACAGATGAGAATGCTTCAAATCCAACATCTAAGGCCCTGGGCCAGAGTTCTTTATGGGAATATCTTTCATAAAAGCTTTCTATGGCGTCTAAAGATTCCTGATAATTAAAATACCCATGATAAATATCCCACATGGCAAGCTTGAGCAGAGCCACAGGGGCAAGGGGGCTGTCTGGAAATTCATCACTGATCCTTTTATAAATGGCTCTGGGACGCATGGAAAAAGTACGGTCAAAATCACTGATTTGAGGATCATCATATATCCCCTCTTCTGCCAGACGCATGGCTGCAATAAGCCCCCCTTCCTCATCAGGATACATGCGCACTGTCTGTTCGTGCATATCCTTAGCTGCCTGCTTGTTTCCCTGTAAAAGATATATATCACCTATTCTGGCCATGGATACGGCCACCTGATCTCCGTCAGGTATCAGATTGATGTAATGCAGAAATCTGTTTCTTGCGTCATCTAATCTGTCATTGCGGTACAATATATATCCTGCCAGGATAAGAAAATCAGGATCATCAATATAATTTCTGGGCCACCTGCTTTCAATGAATTCCAGAATATCTAAGGCATCTCTGTGAAAATCAAGTTCACTCAAAGCACGCGCAAGATTGATCGCAGCCGGCCTGACTAATTGATCTTCAGGGAAATCTTGAACTATCTTTTCAAAATTATCAGCAGCTTCCTGGAACTCTCCCTGCCGGGAATAGTAGTCTCCCCAGTAATAGTAGGTAGATGGAACTGCTGGATCTTCAGGATATTTGTCTCTCAGCAGATTGAAATAGCCCCTTGCTTCAGGTTCATTTCCCACTTGAAGATGGATGTAGCCAAGGCTTAAAAGGCCATCAGGCATTCTCTCAGAATTAGGATCATAATTT
>PWPY01000238.1 GCA_003558575.1 Desulfonatronovibrio sp. | reverse complement strand
TTTAGCTGATCATAGCGGGGTGGATCAGCATGGATGTCGTAACGCTTTTCAGTCTCAACCGGACTAAGGCCGTCAATAGCTCCCTGTCGGAAGCGGGGCAAACAAAAAAATATGAGCAGCAATTCCATACAAAACGTCGAAGAACCTTTTTCTTTTGCGTAAATCCTGCATCCTGGTTGGTTTTCATCACAGCATGGTGAATAGATACAAATAAATAAGGGTCTGTCAGAACTGACAGACCCTTATTTCCAGCTGTTGATCAAAAAGCTGAGGGGGCGTTGTTTTCGGTCCCCTTCAATTTAAACAAACAGTCTTCTATACAATCTTGTTTAGAAACTCCCCCTGTCCCCGGCCTTCCTCAGCCGGTACACTGTTTGGGGTCTGAGCCTGGGCACCCTGGGCTCCAGGGACAACAGGCTGTGTATTTTGATTGTTAGTATTCTGGTTAACCTGCTGTGATTCCATGTTCTGATTCTGCAATGCCTGGGTCAATCCAGCCATTCCAAGTCCTGCCTGTATTTCCATTCTTCACACTCCTTTATCAAGCCTTGGAGACCGAAAACATATGCCCTGTCTTCTGTTTCGGATAAACAGCCAAGGACTTTAGCATGAAACAGAAAATTATAATTGCTGGGTTACTGCAAAAAGCTAATTTTGAATCAATGTAGCTGTTTTCACACAACTCACAACTTAAATAACATGACTGAAGCCTGTCCGGTTTCTGGAACATTAGAATAATGCATTGGCCCTAAAATTGGAATCATGCTGAATAGTTACAAATCAGTTTGATTTCTGTACATACTTCATCCTGCACTCAAAAAGCAGATCCTTGAGAATTTTTTCTTCATCCTTTGTCAGGTTGCCCTTGGTTTTTTCTTCCAACATGGTCAGGATATCAATGGTCTGCTTGGCCATAGGCAGATTGACTTTGGGTTCTCCCCCTTCCTGTTCAGGGAATTCGCCGAGATGCATAATTGCAGAAGAGCTCAAGGAAAGCACAAAGGTAAAAAAGTCTACCTTGGGCATGGGTGATTCTTCTTTTGCTGACACTTTACTGTAATCATCTGCTGCTTTTTTGCGCTCAATCTTCTTGGCCTGACTTTCACTATGCCCCTGCTCCTGTTCTTGGGGTGAAGCTTCGTCATCATAATTAATCCTGCGGTCATTAACTTTAATCTTTTCATTATCCTGGTTCATTTCCTATACCTCCTGTTATTCTCTTCAGGTCATATTAGTTTTTCATAAACTTCCATGGCCTGTTCCAGATAATCCCTGGAACCCGAATACCCACCGCATTTTACAAGGGAAGACCTCAATGCGTAAAGGCCTGCCAGAAGATCCGACCAATCCACATAACCCATATGGCCTATGCGTACAATTTTTCCCTTGAGATGATCCTGCCCTCCAGCTGCCATTACATTGTATTCCCTGGCCATTACATTAAGCAGGTTTACTCCGTCTACACCCGGCGGCAGTTTTACTGAGGTAAGCCCCCAAGTATAACTATCAGCAACCAGAAGCTCAAGACCAATACATTCAACTCCTTTGCGCACCATTTGAGTCATGGCCCACTGCCTCTTATAAATTAATTCCAAGGTATTTTCTTGAAAATATTTGAGGCATTCTTCAAGGGCTACAATAAGGTTTATCCCCGGAGTGAATAGTGTCTGATCAGCGAGACATTTTTCCCGCTCCTTAAGCAAATTGAAATAAAAATTTCGGGGTTTGACTTCCTGGACCTTTTTCCAGGCATCCTGGCTAAGAGCAATAAAAGCAAGCCCGGGGGGAAGCATCATACCCTTCTGGGAGCCTGTAAGCAGACAATCTATACCCCACTCATCCATGGGGCATGGAGAAATACCCACAGCAGATATTCCATCAACAACTATGGTCTTTCCCTGGGATCTGCATAAATTTGCTATTTCCTTAATGGGGTGAAGAACTCCAGTGGAAGTTTCAGAAGCCTGAATAAGTACTCCGCTGATATCCGGCCACCTGGAAAGGGCATTTTCAACCTCTCTGCGCATCACGGCCTTGCCCCATGCCAGAGGCAGAGCAACCACTTCTAACTGATGAGCCTGGGCAATTTCAGACCACCTGTTACCGAACTTGCCAGCTTCAATAACAAGCACCTTTTCACCTGGAGAAAACAGGTTGGTAACAGCAGCAACCATTGCTCCTGTACCTGAAGATGTAAGGGTCATGACCGGCTCTGTTGTCCCGAACAGATACTGCAGACCTCTCTGAACCCTGTTCATTATAATTTTAAAATCATTTTTACGGTGATGGATCATATCCCTGGCCAGGGCAAGACGGACATTTTCCGGTAATGGCGTCGGTCCTGGTGTTAATAATCTTAGTTTGTCCACTTTACTTTCTCCTGTATCCTTATCTCTGCGTAGCTGCACACCACTTCAATCATGGGCCTGTCCCCAATTAATCCCAGTTCCCCAGTCAACTGTCAGGGGTACATCAAAATCTTCCACCTGGTTCATAATCTCTGCCAGCCTTTGTCCAGCCTCACTGGACATGTCTTTATCCACTTCTAAGAGTAACTCATCATGTACCTGTAAAATCAGTTCAGCACCCATCATAGTCAATTCTTTATCTTTATCCACAGCCAGCATTGCCTTTTTGATAACATCAGCAGCAGACCCCTGAACCACTGTGTTTATTGCCATCCGTCTGGCCTGCTGGGCAAGATTGGCGTTTCTTGAATTAATATCGGGCAGAAGCCTTCTTCGTCCAGCAATGGTGGTCACATAACCCTTGCTATAGGCAAACTCTTCAATATTCTCATAAAACTGCCTGACCTTATCTAATTTGCTGAAGTATATTTTGATAAACTTTTTTGCTTCCTCCATGGATATACCAAGCTCTCTGCTTAACTTCTGCGGCCCCATGCCGTAGAGCAACCCAAAGTTTATTGTCTTGGCCTTGCGCCGTTCATCTATACTGACCTGGGAAATATCCTTCTCAAAAAGAAGTCCTGCTGTTCTGCTGTGAATATCCTCGTTTTTAGAAAATGAATCTAACAGGTTGGCATCTTTGGACATATGAGCCAGAATACGCAGTTCAATCTGTGAATAGTCAGCTGCCACCAGCATCTTACCCGGTCCGGCTATAAAACAGGACCTCATTCTGGGGCCAAATTCTCCCCTGATGGGTATGTTCTGAAGGTTGGGATTACTGCTGGAAAGCCTGCCTGTAGCAGTTGCCAGCTGATTAAATGTGGTGTGCAGCCGTCCGTTATTATCTACTTTACCTGGAAGTGGTTCAAGATATGTTGACCTGAGCTTTTCAAAAGTCCTGTACTGAAGAATAAGTTCAATAATTGGATGGTCTGTCTTCATGGCCTCCAGAACAACATTGGAAGTGGAATACGCCCCTCCAGGGGTTTTACGCCTTGGCTTAAGACCCAGTTCATCAAAAAGGACAATGCTTGTCTGCTGGGTAGACCTGATATTGAATTTTTTCCCGGCCAGGGAATAAATCTGCCTCGTCAATTCATCAAGCTTGTCTTTGACGTTGTTTAAAAAAGCAGAGAAAGCCTTGAGATCAATACCAATACCTGCTGATTCCATCTTTATAAGGATGGGAATAAGAGGCATTTCCAGCTCATACATGAGTGCATCAAGTCCGGATGTTTCGAGTCTTTTTTCCAGCAGACGCCCTATTTTAAGGGCTGCCAGGGCTTTATTATCACTCGGGACATTGACCTCTGGTGAATAAACCCTGTAAATATGCTCAAAATCATATTCCCTTGCTTCCGTGTTTAACAGATACGCTGCCAGGGAAATATCGAAAAACTCCGGCATTGGCTCACTAAGCCATGAAAGATCCTTTGCTGCCAGATCTTTAAGGGAAAAAACATATACTTTTTTACCTGAGATAATTTTCCGCACCTCAGAAGAAGAAACCCTGGCTTCCCATTCATCATCCTCAGTGCCGATTAAAAAACCTGTTTCCATTGGAAACAGACCAGCGCCGTTTTTGTCTGAAATATCCGGAATTCCTTTTTTTCTTGATATTTCTTTTTTGGAACCTGTCCAGGCAATCTTTTTTTCAACTTTTCTTGGCGAAGCAAAAGACAACTCCCCAAGCAATGATTTGAATTCATACTTATTTAAGAAATTAACAAGGCCTTTCATATCGGGTGTAGAAAGTTCAAGATTCTTAGAATCCTCGTCCCTGACACAATCCATTTTCAGTCGGGTTAATTCGCGGTAAATAAAAATATCTTCTATATGATCCTTAATTTTTTTCTGATATTTTGGGGCCAGGTCATCAAAGTTGTCTCTAATCTTTTCAAGAGTTGGATACTTTTCCATAATGGCCACAGCCGTCTTTGGGCCGATTCCCGGCACCCCGGGGATGTTGTCTGAGCTGTCTCCCACCAATGCCTGATAATCAGGCCACTGATCAGGCTCAAACCCGGTATCATTTCGAAAATCCTCAAGGCTCATGAAGATTTCCCTTTTTACCCCTGGATCCCACATGAATACGCGCTCATCAAGAAGCTGCCTCAAGTCTTTGTCTGAAGCCACAATAACCACCGGATGTGTTTTTTTCAGGTTTTGGGTCTGCCCGGCAATGAGGTCATCAGCTTCTACACCATTGGAAACAATGGTTTTAAAACCCAGCAATTCTACTGCTTCTAAAAGAGGCTTCACTTGAACCGAGAGGTCTTCAGGCATTTTGGGACGCTGGGCCTTGTATTCCCTGTAGATCTCATTTCTAAAGGTCGGACCTTTCCCATCCATGAAAAAAGCACCATACCTGGGCTTTTCTTCACGCAAAAGCTTAAACAGGATTCTCAAAACAATGAAAATCGCATTGGTGGGAAAACCATCAGATCTTTTCAAGTCAGGAAAGGCATAAAAAGCACGGTACAGAAAAGAGCTGCCATCAATTAGAAATACAGGCTCACCCTGAAGTGATAGCTTTTCTTTTAGCAATTTCCATTTCCTCCATTGATGGTATGTCCCTGTTTACCGGCTGTCTATTCCTTTTTTTGCGCCTGGTATTGATATTGGATAGTCTGTTGAGGATAAACTGTTGAGGATGAGTACTGTCAATCTTTTCCAAGGGTATTTCCGCCCGGGCCATCTGTTTATGCCCTCCTGCAGGCCCCAGATCGCCAAACATCTGAGAGGCCATCTTGCCCATGTCTTTTCTCAGACCATCCCCCCGGAAAATTACCACAAGAGAGTCCTCGTGGATACCGCTGACAATATCCCAGGAGATATTATGTATTCGCAGGAAAAAATCAGCAAGAATAACCAGAATATCAGGGGATTCAACCCTGCCCATGAATACGCTTGCACCATGGCCTAACAGCTTGATTTTACGAAAAGCCAGGGAAAAATACTTCAGCCATTCCTTTCTGAATTCAGAGCGGACTATCTTCTGTAAAAGTAAGGGATTGTAGAACTTGGTCAAATATCTGAATGCCCTGATATCTACATCATTAAATTTTCGCTCAAAACTCTGGGTGTCAGTCTTAATCCCGTAAAGCAGTGCAGTAGCCAGCAACATTCCCGGCCTGATTTTCAGGTTGTAGAGGTATTCAGTTAAAAGAGAACTGTTTGATCCATAGTCAGGGTTTATTTCCTGGTAATCAGCTACAACTGGATTTTCTTTGCTCAGTGGATGATGATCCAGGACAATGGAAAAATGGAGCTTTTCAAAGTCAGGATGATGATGTGGCTGAGAATCTACTAAGGCAAACTTATCATACTGGGCTGCAAGGGGCGGAGTGAGTTTCGTCGTTGGTATGCGCAGAAGCTTGATCATGGCCAGATTGTCCGGCCTGGAAATTTCATTTACATGCGCGATGGCCACAGACTGGACCTTACGGTACAAAATACGCTTTAAAGCCATGGCTGATGCCAAAGCATCAGGGTCAGCGTTTACAAGAATAAGCAGACGCTCATCTCTTTTGAATAACTCAAGCATATCCTTGAGCTTATTGTCTAAATTCCTAAAATATGCCATAATTCCTCATTTTATCTTTACCGGCAGACCTGCAACAACCAGGAACACTTCATTAGATCTGGCCGCTAACTGCTGGTTGATTCGTCCCAGGGTTCTGACAAAGCGACGAACCATGCTCGTAGCAGATATAGGCCCTAAACCTATTTCAGAAGAAACAAAAATCATTCTTTTATTTCCAAGCAGGTCAAGAACCTTAAAAAATTTTTTAGTATTGTCTTGAAATTCTTCCCTGTCAAATATGCTGAATGCCCAGAAATCAATACTGTCTATGAGTATTACATCTGCCTCATGTGCCAGGGATCCAAGGGCACGGCCCAGGTCAGGACCGGATTCCACAACTGGTATATATAGATTTCTGTCAGATTTATGCCGCCTTATCTGTTCATTAAAATCAAGATCACAGGCCTTGCCTGTAACTAAGAGAACACCTTTTCCCTGTTCTTTTTCAAGAAGATCTAAGGCTATATTGCTTTTCCCTGACTTATTTCCACCAAGAATCAGACTAAACAAAATTCATTCCCCAAGGTCCAGCCATTTCTATTAAAAACTGTTTTGAGTCAAGGAAATCTTCCGGAGTAAAAACCTCAACAAGTACGCTGCTTTTGTCCTGAACCCGAGTCAATACCAGTTGCAGAATTGCTTTACCCTCCTCGCTTATCAGGGGAAGCTTCACATGTCCGGTATGGTCTTCGCGTCCGTAAACATGAAGCAGGGAAACCCTGTCCCAGATAAAATCATGAGTCAGAATGGAGTATTGATCATACGCCATTATATGGCCTATATCCAAGCATATTCCCACTCCGGAATCTTCAATAATTTTCCATAACCCGGAAAAATCACAAGTCCTGATGTTCTCCACCAGCAACGTCTCAATGGGCAGGCCTTCCTTAATCCACAAGTGAGCAAAGTCTTCCAGAAGCCTTGCCCTGTCAGGGGGATGAAGCACGAACTTATCAGGACTTAGAAACCTCACCTTTTCAATGAGCCTTCTGGTAATGTCAAAATTATGCCTTACCCCCATATCCCAATCATAATCAAGGGGCAGATGTACATGGTATTTTAGATTCAAATCAGCCAGGCCACTGGGAAGTTCCCTGTCTGTATATTCAAGACATGCCTGGGATTGAAAAAAGGTCAATCCAATTTCACTGACTTTATCTTTAAGTAACCAGGAATTCTCCCATATTCCACCGGGATACACACATGATGGGCCTGCAATGGTAAACTCTTTTCTGTTCATAAAGGAGAAATTACCATTTACTGGGTAATCTTCAAATATTTTTTTAACCCCTGAAAAATTCTGGAAAAAGCATTAACCAGGACTAAAGCAGGAACCAACCCTGGATTCATGGTTCTTCAGATCAGCACTATCTGACCGTCACGGAAAACATTCATCGTTGACATAGATAAAGACATGGGAACTGTTCACCATAATAATGTCCCGGCCTGAGAGGTCCGGGAGTTCGGCAAAATGGACGTAAATTGTCTGAACGAGTCCTTACAGCCCTGTTTGCCGAACTCCCGGAACAAAGAACATACACCGT
>PWPY01000168.1 GCA_003558575.1 Desulfonatronovibrio sp. | reverse complement strand
GCCCAGAAAAGAACGCAGTACGGGCAGTCACACTCTTATTTTGTCCATGCGAAGAGACCTGGAAGATATTGCTGCAAAACATGGTGCATCCATGGAGCTGGTGGAAGTGCCCCCTGGTCCTCCGGTTCTTGCTACCATTGTCGCTGAAATATACGCTAAGCCCCACAAGACCTATGATGAAATCATAGAAGCGGCAGAGCATGTTAAAGGCATAATGCAGGATAAGGAATTTATCAGGGATGTTGATTACAGTGCGCAGCATCCCCATGATCAGTATGTATTTATTCTGGACAGGGAAAAGGCGGCCCTGCACGGTCTTGATGCCAGGGAGATACTTAAGACCCTGAATATGTTTGCAGGTGGATCGACACCTGCAGTGCTGCACAGCCCGTATCAGAGGGAAGTTGTTGAGATACGTGTAATTCTGCCCTTGGAAAAGCGGACCGGTATTTTTAACCTTGAACAGCTGCAGCTTGTTTCCCGGACAGGTGATCTGGTATCTGTAGGTGAACTGGGGTATTTTGAAAAGGTTCGCGCTGATCAGCCCATCTTGCATAAGAATTTGCGCCGGGTTGTTTATGTGACTGCAGAAATGGTTGGCCAGCCGCCCGGAGAGGCTGTTCTGGATATGAAATCCAGTCTTGCAGAAAGTCCTTTGCCCGCGGGATTCAGTCTAAACTGGCGCGGAGAAGGAGAATGGAAGATAACCTTGGATGTATTCAGGGATCTGGGGCTGGCCTTTGGATTTGCCTTGATAATTATATATCTGCTTTTGATAATTCAGACCGGATCTCTTGGGTTGCCTCTGCTAATCATGTCCGCCATTCCTTTAACCCTCATGGGCATCATGCCCGGATTTTTCCTTCTGAATCTGATAACTGGAAGGGAGGTAGACGGTTTTGCTGATCCTGTGTTTTTTACTGCCACCGCCATGATCGGTATGATTGCCCTGGGAGGGATAGTTATTCGCAACTCTCTGGTTCTTATTGATTTTATTGGTTCTGCAATAAAAAAGGGTCAGGATTTTACAGAGGCTATTTTACAAAGCGGTGCTGTAAGGCTCAGGCCCATTGTGCTCACAGCCCTGACCACGGCCATAGGAGTCTCGCCCATAACTATGGACCCAGTATTTTCAGGTCTGGCCTGGGCCCTTATTTTCGGGCTTTTTGCCTCAACAATGTTTACCCTGGTTTTGATTCCTGTAAGCTATTATATGATTTACAGACCAAAATCTCAGTTGGAAGAGTGAAGCGGTCAAACTCTGGATATTTTGCGATACATCAAAACCCGGACAGGCCTCCATCTCGTTAACCCCTCAGCAGCTCCCACTGGGGAAGAAGGCCTGATACGCTGAAAATTATCCAAAGGCCAAGAAACAGAAACAGACCGGATGCAATGACTCTAATGGTTTTAATGGGAAGCCTGGAAGCGAATCTGCAGCCAAACCAGAGAGCAGGGGTTGTAACCAGTAAGATGCCAAGGGTTGCACCCAGAACAACCGGTATGACAGTGTTGAAGTATCCTGCCAGGGATATGACAGCGACTTGTGTTTTGTCGGCCATTTCAAGGACAAAAAAAGCTATGGCTGAGGTCAGAAAAATCCCTCTGCAAGATTTAGTCTGAGTAATTTGTTCATCTTCCGGGATAAGTACCCAGACAGCCATTCCTATAAAGACAATTCCCACCAGCCATCCCTGCCACAATGGAGGTATTGCGCTGAAAAGCCATACTCCGAGAAAGGCTGATAAAAGCTGGTTGGCAAAAAGACCTGAAGCCATTCCCAGAAACACGGGCCAGGGCCTTTGATACTGGACACCAAAAAGTATAGCCAGAAAAAGGGAACGGTCACCGATTTCAGCAATGCCGACTGTCAGGATTGAAATGAGGAAAGCATTCATTTGGATTTATTGTCAAGGTTATTTATAGGTCTCATCCGATCTGGACTGCTGTTTCAAGTCAGACTGAAACATGGACAGTTGGAAATTTTTATTTGATTCAAGGAAGTTCTGGGACTACACGACTTTTATATGAAAGAAAAGAATCATCATTCCGCAACTGGGGCTGCTGAGCCTTTGCAGCAAAGCGCAACAGAAGCAATCTTAGAGAGTATCTCAGATGGAGTATTCACTGTGGACAAGTCATGGAAGATTACTTCATTTAACAGGGCAGCAGAAGATATAACCGGAATACCCAGGAAAGAGGCTTTGGGCAGACAATGCTGCGAAGTGTTTCGCTCCAGCATGTGCGAAACAGGCTGTGCCCTGGAAAAGACAATAAAGACGGGTAAGCCCATTATCAATCGATCAGGCTTTATTATTAACTCTGAAGGCAGCCGCATTCCCATAAGTGTTTCCACTGCTGTACTTCGCAATGAAAAGGGAAAAGTAATAGGAGGAGCTGAGACTTTTCGCGATTTAAGCGAAGTTGAGGGGCTTAGAAAAGAGCTGGAGGGCAGGTTTCGGATGGGTGATCTTGTAAGCCGCAGTCCTCTTATGGAGGCTATTTTTGAGATTATGCCGGCTGTGGCAGAAAGCCCCAGTACAGTTCTTATCCTTGGAGAAACCGGAACAGGAAAGGAGCTGGCAGCAAAAACCATACATTCTCTTAGTCTTAGAGCTGATGAGCCTTTTGTGGCGGTGAACTGTGGTGCCCTTCCAGATACTTTGTTAGAGTCAGAGCTTTTTGGATACAAAGCCGGTGCTTTTACAGGTGCTGTCAAGGACAAGCCAGGGCGCTTTTCCCTGGCTGGGAAGGGCACGATCTTCCTGGATGAAATCGGTGAGATCAGCCAGGCCATGCAGGTCAGGCTTTTGCGGATTTTGCAGGAGAAAACCTTTGAACCCCTTGGTTCTGTAAAATCTGAAAGACTTGAAGCCAGAATAATTGCTGCAACCAACAAGAATATGGAAAAGCTTGTTGATGACAAGGTCTTTCGCCAGGATTTATACTATCGAATAAACGTAGTCAGGATGGAGATCCCCCCTCTGCGTAAACGTAAAGAAGATATTGCCCTGCTTGTGGATAATTTCATTAAAAAATTTAACAGGCTGCAGAATAGAAGAGTTCCCGGGATGGACTCTCAAGCCTTATCTTTACTCATGGCTCATGACTGGCCTGGAAATATCAGAGAACTTGAGAATGCTGTGGAGAGGGCATTTATTCTCTGTGGTGACAATGAAATCAGCTTGAAGCATCTGCCCCCGGAAATAACCGGGATTGGCCATTTATCCAAGGGACAAGATATTAGAAGTGTCCGCCAGGATCTCGAGGCCAGGGCTATTTCAGAAGCTATTGAAAGAAATAACTATAACCGCCAGGCAGCTGCGAGGGAGCTTGGCATTCATAAAAGTACCCTGTTCAGAAAAATTAAAGAGTACGGCATTCAACTCCCAGAACAAGACGGGCGCTATAGAAGATAGTCGCAATTATAATACTGTCTCTATGCTTACAGTTCTTTCTTCGAGACTGTGATCCTCTTCTTATATTTCTACCTTTTAAAATAATATTTAAATTTCGGATGTTTATCATTATTTGGGCTTTAATTCAATTTATGGCCCGGGTATTGCTTTGTACAGAATTATTCAGTCAAACAATAAGATTGCAACCCTGTTTAAGTGCTTGGGTATTTATGAAAGTGGCTTTTTCAACATGGAAGAACAGGATTTCACCAGTATTTGATGTCTCTGGTGAAATTTGTCTTGTTCAGGCAGATCCAGGTCAGGAGACTGTTAAAGAGCACAAGGTTCTGCCGCAAGGTATGGACAGATGTTTGTGGCTTGTGGAACAGGGAGTGGATTTTTTGGTCTGCGGAGCAATATCCAGTCATCTCCAGGCCAGGTTGGAGTGGAGAAATATTCGAGTAATTCCTTTTGTAGCTGGAGATATTTCAGAGGTCATAGATACCTGGTTGGAAAAAGACTTAAGACTTGAGAGTTTTAATATGCCGGGGTGCTGCTTCCGGTTTAAGAAAGCAGGAATAAAAAATGAGGAGGTATTTGATATGAGAGGCAGAAATCAGAGAAACGCTTGTCCAAGTGCGCAGAAACAGGGAAGAGGTCAAGGCATGGGCCAGGGTCGTGGTCAGGCCGGCAGCGGCGCTTCTGCCGGAACTTCTGGTATGGGCCGGGGCGGAGCTGGTGGTGCAGCCGGTGTTTGCACGTGTACCAAATGCGGACACCAGGCCCCTCATGAAAGAGGCAAGCCCTGCATGGAAATGAAATGCCCTGAGTGCGGTGCGGTTATGCGGGGAAGGGTTTAAAAAAATAGACCTTAAAAGTGTTAAGTGAATTAGATAAATCAACATGTTAGGGTTTTTGTTAGAGAACAGAAAACATGCTGAGCTGTTCAAGCAAAAAAATGGAGATTATAATGACAAAAATAGCAGTTACCAGTGAAGGTCCAAGCATGCAGGATATGGTTGATCCAAGGTTTGGCCGTGCAGGCGGTTTTGTAGTGGTTGACCCTGAAACTATGCAGCATGAATATGTGGATAATGGAAGCTCTCAAGCTATGGCTCACGGGGCTGGAATACAGGCTGCGCAAAATGTTGCCGATTCAGGGGCCCATGTGGTCCTTACAGGTTATGTAGGTCCCAAGGCCTTTGATGCCCTTAAAGCTGTAGGGGTCAAGGTAATACAGAATCTGGACAATATGAGTGTTGAACAGGCTGTCCAGAGGTATAAATCAGGTGATGTGCAGTACGCTGACCAGCCTAACAAGTAAAAAATGGTGCAATTTTAAAGGGCAGGTGAAGAAGTGTTAATATCTATTGCCAGCGGCAAAGGTGGAACAGGAAAAACTACTGTGTCAGCGTCTCTTGCCGCAATCTGGGATGGTCCGGTCACAGCAGTTGATCTGGATGTGGAGGAACCAAATCTTCATTTATTTCTAAATCCTCAGGTAGAATCTGAAGAAAAGGTTTATTTAAGTGTTCCAGAAGTTGATGAATCCAAATGCAATCTCTGTCGTGAATGTTCCAATCTATGTCAGTTCAAAGCCATAAATGTCATGGGTTCAACCATTCTGACTTTTCCAGAGATGTGTCATGGTTGTGGTGGCTGCATGGCAATCTGTCCGGAAAATGCCATTTCCTGGGGGAGACGTGAGCTTGGAACATTAAGCCGGGGAAAGACAGGTCCCAATAATTTTCTCATGGGAAGTCTGCGTGTGGGCGAGGCCATGAGCCCTCCCTTGATGCGGGCGGTAAAAGAGAGACTTGCCATGGACCTTACAGAAAGACCAGGGGATGCAATAATTGATGCACCTCCAGGAGTCAGTTGTCCTGCAGTATGTGCTGTTATGGATACGGATTTTATACTTCTCGTTACAGAACCCACTCCTTTTGGATTTCACGATTTCAAACTGGCAGTTGAAGCCTTTGCTCCGTTTAAAAAGCCCATGGCTGCGGTGATCAACCGTTCAGGTCTGGGAGATAACAGCGTTGAAGCTTTTTGCCGGGAGAATAATATTCCAGTGTTGGTGCATATCCCTTTTGATAAGGATATTGCAGGGGCATATTCCAGAGGCCGGGTTATTGCAGATTTAAATCCAGGACTGAAATCTCTTTTTGTTCAACTGGCGGAGTCCATTAAAGAAATGGGAGCTGGAGGCAGAGATGCATGAAGTAGTTGTAATAAGCGGTAAAGGGGGCACAGGTAAGACGTCTCTGACTGGAGCCTTTGCCCATCTTGCTGAGAACAAGATCATCTGTGATTTAGATGTGGATGCCCCGGATTTGCATATCCTTCTGTCTCCGGACTTGGCCCGTACTGAAGATTTCTATTCAGGCCGTGAAGCAGTCATAGACAATTCCAGGTGTCAGATGTGTGGAACATGCTTAGATATGTGCCAGTACAGGGCAGTCAGCTTTGATGGAGGAAAATATTTCATTGATCCGCTGCGCTGCGAAGGATGCAAGGTCTGCGTGAGCTTTTGTCCTGACGAGGCAATTGATTTTCCTGAAAGATATTGCGGAAAATGGTTTATGAGTTCCACCAGGTTTGGAACCATGATTCACGCCAGACTTTTTCCTGGAGCAGAGAATTCAGGTCGTCTGGTTACTCTTCTGCGAAATCAGGCCAGGGAAAAGGCCAAACAGGAAGGTAAAGATCTGATTTTATGTGACGGGGCCCCAGGCATAGGTTGTCCGGTTATTAGTTCGTTATCCGGGACAAATCTGGCTGTTGTTGTCACAGAGCCGACTCTTTCTGGTCTGCATGATCTGCAAAGGGTTGCTGAGCTTTGCTCGCATTTTAAAATTAAGGTCGCTGTGGTTATTAATAAGTTTGACCTGAACAGCGAGCAAAGCAGGGAAATTGAGAAGTATTGCCGGGAAAAGGGTTTTGAACTGGCTGGAAATATTCCCTATGATCCTGAATTTACCACAGCCATGGTGGATAAAAAGGTAGTTACAGAAGTGCAGAACACCAAGGTCGGGCAGGAAGTAAGGAAAATCTGGGCTCAGGTCTTAGAGCTTTTGTAAGTTATAATAATCGTAACTGTTCACCACATTTTATCACTTTTGCTTAAAGCCTGCATCCTGATTGGTTTTCGCCATTGCTGCTTGTTTGACCAGCCCTGAGCCCGTTAGTCAAAATCAAGGATATGGACACGGACTTCTCGGCTACTTGAATAAATTACCGGTTTTGAGTTACGGGCTCATGCTGGGAGTTTGCAGCAACAGAAAATCAATCAGGATACAGACTGTCCTCTCAGCATGGTGAATAGATACTAATAATCAAATAATACATAAAAGGAGAAATAGTCTTATGGAAAAGAAAAGAATTGCCGTACCTTCAACAAATCCTGGAGGATTAGATTCAGCACTGGGCCAGCATTTTGGACATTGTGATCTGTACACCATAATTGATGTGGAAAATGGGGATGTGTCATCAGTTGAAACATTGCCCAATGTCCCCCATGTTCAGGGTGGATGTATGGCTCCGGTAAACTATCTTGCTGAGAATAAGGTTGATACTCTTATTGCCGGTGGTATGGGCATGAGACCATTAATGGGTTTTAACCAGGTGGGAATTGATGTCTTTTACGGTGGAGACGCCCAGAAGGTTGGAGATGCCCTATCCGCATTTATGAGTGGCAGTCTGGTAAAGTTTACTTCTGAATACACTTGTGGTGGCGGTCAGGCTTAAAAGACCAATAAGGAGAATTAATATGAAAATCCTGCTGGCAACATCCAGGGTTGGTGAGCTTGAGAAATTTACATCCGGACTTGGTCTGGATAAACATGAGCCCTTATTATTAGCAGGAAGTGCAGAGGAAATACTGGATATAGTATCAAATCATAAGCTTAGTCTGATCATTATAGATGATAATCTTTCCGGTTCAGACACTTTTGACCTGATCCGAAGCATCCTTGGCATTGATGCCATGATTAATACGGCTGTGCTTACGGATATGGATGAAAAAGACTTCCATGAAGCTGGAGAAGGTCTGGGCATACTCATGTCCCTGCCCTTAAATCCGGGAGAGGAAGACGGCAGAGAGATTATGTCCAGGCTCAAGCAGGTTTTGTAAATATTAATCAT
>PWPY01000139.1 GCA_003558575.1 Desulfonatronovibrio sp. | reverse complement strand
GGTCATTACGTCCGCGGACGTGTCAATCCTGAATTTATCAGCCGGTGCAACCAGTCGCTGGCAAAGATTACCGAAGATATCCGTAAATTCGATTACCGGTACAGTCGGCGTCAGACGGTAAGATTCCCGAGCTATCCACTGTTGCGTACCGCTGCGTGGCCGCAGCATAAGAATCAGCGGCGTTGCATCCTCTAACTGAAAATTAAGACTGCATTTTGTCCTGATCCACATTAATACACCTGCTGTATTGGCCAAGCTTTATATACACGTGAAGCATCTGTTTAACCTTCTTAACTGAGTGTTGAAAAAGTCCTTATCCAACAGGCCTGTCTTATTGACCAAATTGCTTTGTGAACATATCCTGACAGTATGTTGAAAAAGTCCTTACACAGAGGGCTGTTCAAAAATTCCAAGTGCAGGGAGCAAAAAAATATGGTGAACAGTTACAAATATTTTAATATGGAATTTTCCAGAGCAAATCAATATCATGTGCCAACTGATCTTGGCTGTTTACGTAATCCCAAAAAAACAGATATTCATAGTATAAGTCGCAAGTGGCGGTAAATTCAATGCTAACCCGGAAAATAATGCTTAAAAATCGTGATAATTGAAACCAAATCTCCTTTGATGCTTGAAGTTTTCCAGAAAGCAAACCTGGTGGCTTCAACCCACACAACTGTTCTTTTGACAGGCGAGACAGGAGTGGGCAAGAGCACCCTGGCCAGACACATCCACCTCAGCTCAGGCAGTCGGGATAAACCCTTTATAGCCATAAACTGCGGGGCCATTCCTGAAAGTCTTATTGAAAGTGAACTTTTCGGCCATGAAAAAGGTGCTTTTACCGGAGCAATATCACGCAAAACCGGCCGGTTTGAACAGGCGCACGGGGGAACAATCTTTCTGGATGAAGTGGGTACCTTAAGCCTGTCGGCCCAGGTCAAACTTCTGTATTTCCTGCAGGACAGGATATTTCAGCGGGTTGGAGGAACAAGTGACATCCATGTTGCCGTGAGAATTATTGCCGCTACCAATGCTGATCTCCGGTCATTGTGTTCCCGGGACATGTTCAGACAAGACCTTATGTACAGATTGAATGTTTTTCCCATTGAGATTCCTCCCTTGCGAGACCGGGTGGAAGATATTCCGCTGATAGCCGGAAATATCCTGAACAAGCTCAAACAGAGTCTGCCCAAAAAGGTTGAAGGGATCAGCAAAGAAGTGCTCGAGGCTTTTGAAAATTACTCCTGGCCGGGAAATGTCAGAGAACTGGAGAATCTTCTGGAAAGAGCCCTTATTCTTGAAAGTTCCAGCATGCTGACCCCCATGAGTTTTCCGCCCCAGCTTTTTGTCCACCAGCCAGGCTGCGGGAATGAACTGATAAATATAAACCTGCCTTTGTCCCAGGTCAGAAAAGTTCACATGGAAGCCATTGAAAAACAGTATCTTCAGCAGCTGCTCATTAAAAATAGAGGTAGAATCAAAGATTCCGCCAGGCAGGCCGGCATTGGAGAAAGACACCTGAACAAGCTTATGAGCAAGTACGGCTTGGACAAAAAAGAATTCAAAAGCTTACAAGTAACTTGAAGCGTATTGGCAATAAATTCAGAATATTACGGTTTTGCCATACAGATTGCTTCGGTCGCTTCGCTCCCTCGCAATGACAGGATAGGCGTAACTACATCTGTGACTGTCAGGTGTCATTGCGAGCGAGTCTTCGAGCGCGGCAATCTCTCTCGCGTTGAGGTAATTCCAAGTTACTTGTAGGTTTGATCCCGGGACGCCCGGGTGGAACGCTTCTGGGCAGCTACAATTTTTGCCTCTTGTTAAACCGGAACCATTAGTTCCGCATTTTTTATGACCGGAATTATATATTCCGCTTTTTTTGTCACTGATAACATCCAGTTATCATGAACCAGCCCCATTTCTGCCCTGCTTGAGCTATTTCATTATAAATACCGGAATCTTAAGTTCTGATATTTCACCATCCGCATTTTTAACTACTTGAATTATATACTTATAATTGCGGCATGTCTTTTGTTTATTAATAGTTGCCAAGTGATCGCTTCAAATCCACAACTATGAGGAACAAGACATGAAACAACAAGACCTGGTTGAAATTGAGCCTGAGCCTCCCTCTCCCGGGGAAGCATGCTTAGACGAAAATTTCCTGAAAAACGAAACTAACGGCTTTGTGATCCCGGATTCATTTTTCAGGTATGCTGAAAAACATTATAGCCCGGACCCGGTTTCAGATTTCAGACAAAGACATTTCCCCGGTGTTTCTCTTAAGAGCTGGAATGACTGGAGGTGGCAGCTTAAAAACAGGATCTGCCGGGCAAGGGATCTGGAAAAGTATATTATGCTTTCTCCGGCAGAAAGAGCAGCCACTACCTTGGAAAACCTTCTGCCCCTTTCAATTACTCCATACTACATGAGCCTGGTGCACGAGACAGACAGCGAAGATCCTGTCCGAAAATGCGTCATCCCCAATGTAAGAGAACTGATCAAAGGACCTGGAGAAGATGATGATCCTTTGCATGAGGACCAGGATAGTCCTGTGCCTGGCATTGTGCATAGATATCCGGACCGGGTCCTTTTTCTAAGCACAGGATTCTGCTCCACCTATTGTCGCTACTGTACAAGGTCAAGAATTGTCGGGCAGCGCGGTGTGTACGGCATTGAAAAATGGAACCAGGGTATAGAGTATGTGCAAAGCAACCCCCAGGTGAGAGACGTGCTCATATCCGGTGGAGATCCCCTGACCATGAATGATGATCAGTTGGAATACCTCCTCAAGGGCTTGAGACAGATCAGGCATGTTGAAATAATCAGGATCGGCTCCAAGGTCCCGGCTGTTTTGCCCCAAAGGATAACCAGAAAGCTGTGCGCCATGCTTAAAAAATACCATCCTCTTTACATGAGCCTGCACTTTACACATCCATGTGAGCTGACAGATGAGTCCATGCAAGCCTGCTCCAAGCTCGCCCGGGCGGGTATTCCTCTGGGCAGTCAGACAGTCCTTCTCAAAGGCGTAAATGATAACCCGGAAACCATGAAAAAACTCAATCACAAGCTGCTTCAGGCCAGGGTGCGCCCCTATTATCTTTATCAATGCGATCCGGTTCCAGGCTCAGGTCACTTCAGGACCACAATGGAAAAAGGCTTAGAAATCATTCAGGGACTAAGAGGACATACTTCGGGTTACGCTGTGCCCCAATACGTTATTGATCTGCCCGGAGGAGGAGGTAAAATACCTGTCCTGCCAGGTTACTACCAGGGCCGAAATGAACAGGGACAGGTATTTAAAAATTTCGAGAATAAAATCTTTGCCTATCCTGAGCCCCTTGCCGGAAACCATCTTAACTGAGTTTTGAAAAAGTCCTTATCCAACCTTATATGCGCTGACAGCGTTGACGGAGGCAGACAATGAAAATGGGCATGACTTATGATCTGCGCCAGGACTATTTGAATCAAGGGCTGAGCATGGAACAGACAGCTGAGCTTGATAAGCCTGAAACCATTGAAGGCATTGAAAGGGTGTTAAGCTCCCTTGGTTTTGAGGTGGAAAGGATAGGCAACGCCGCACAACTTTGCCGCTTACTCGCTGCTGGCCTTAAATGGGACATGGTGTTTAATATCTGTGAGGGAATCTTTGGCCCGGGCCGGGAATCCCTTGTCCCGTGCCTGCTGGATTATCACCGGATTCCATACGTTTTTTCAGATCCCGCTGTTATGGGTTTATGTCTGCACAAAGGACTTTGCAAACGGGCAATCAGAGATATGGGGCTCCCCACAGGGTGGTTTCATGTGGTCAGGTCCATGGGTGATCTAAAGGAGATTCCCATGCAGTTTCCAGCCTTTGTCAAGCCGGTATCCGAAGGAACCGGCAAGGGTATCTCCCAGAGATCGCTGGTCAATAACCAGACTGAACTTGAAAAACTCTGCCGCAATCTGTTCGCCCGGTACAACCAGCCTTTACTCGTGGAAGAGTATCTGCCTGGAAAAGAAGTTACTGTGGGAATTGTCGGATCCGGAACAAAGGCCAATGCCATAGGGGTTATGGAAGTTATTATGGCTGAAGAAAACATATACTCTTACCAGGTCAAGGAAAATTATGAACAAAAGGTTCAGTACGGCCTGATCCATGGAGAAATGAAGGATGAGGCCATAAATCTTGCCCTTAAAGTCTGGCAGGGACTGGGGTGTCTGGACGGCGGCAGGGTGGACCTGAGACAGGATAAGCATGGCCATATGACCTTCATAGAAATCAACCCCCTGGCAGGTCTGAACCCCATACATTCTGACCTGCCCATACTTTGCAGACTGGCAGGCTGGAGCTATGAAAGACTGCTGGGAGAAATAACCATGTCCGCACTGAACAGATACGGGCTGGAAATGCCGGTGGAAGATAGATCAGCATCTGCCGTCTCGGTGGTTTTATGAATAATAAACACCAGGCAGACATGGGGACGAAGGTCATTGTTCTGACTTCATCCTTTGCCTCAAAAACCAGAAAAGATCAGCAGGACAACCTGATCCAGGTGCGCATGGTCGTGGACATCATGACCAGTCTCGGGTTTGAGGTCAGCATAGTCTCAGCCACCCTGGATATGGAAAGTCTGAGCAGACAGCTTGATATGCTCAGGCCCGACCTGGCCTTTAACCTTGTGGAAGAAGTCCAGGGCAAAGGGGCATTTATCCACTTTCCCCTGGCAGTACTTGAAAACATGAATATTCCCTGCACCGGCAATGGACATTCGGCCATGGTCATGACCTCTTCAAAACTGCTGGCCAAAAAAATAATGCAGGCCCATGATATCCTGACCCCGCCCTGGCTGAGGGTTTCAGATCTTGCCGGTGAAAGGACTCTTCAGGGCAGCCATATAGTTAAATCCGTATGGGAGCACGGCTCTCTGGGCCTTGGCAAAACAAGCCTTGGCAAAAAGTTTTGTCCCCAAAAAATAAATACCAAAATAATAAGATTAAAGCAGAAATACGGTGGAGAATGGTTTGTGGAAACTTTTATTCCTGGAAGAGAACTCAATGTTTCCATCCTGGAGACCAGTCATGGCCCCCTGGTTCTCCCGGTGGCAGAGATCATCTTCGATAAAATGCCGGCTGAGATGCCAAAAATTGTTGATTACCAGGCCAAATGGGATGAAGAGTCAGTTGCAGCCAAATCTACCAGGAGACAGTTCGTTTCTGATGCAGAGGATGAAAGTCTCGTTAACCGGGTTCAACATATCGCCATGAAATGCTGGGAGGTCTTTGAACTGTCAGGATACGCCAGAGTGGACTTCAGGGTGGATCTGGAGAACATTCCATTTGTCCTGGAAATAAACACCAATCCCTGTCTGTCTCCGGACGCAGGCTTCATGGCCGCAGCCGACAAGGCGGGAATCAGCCCGGTTCAGGTCATCAACACCATTGTCCAGGCAGGACTTGAAAGGCATAGACAATGAAAGACTTCACCTTTGAGGAACAGCTTGATGCGTCAAGTCAGGATGAAATCAGAACCATCCTGGCTTCAGCCAATGCTTTCAGCAGCCGGGAAATTGAGGTGGCCACTGAGCTTGTCAGGGAAAACTTAGAAAAGGGAAGCATCCGTTCAGGCTACTTTTTTCTTCTGGCCCGGGATAAATCAGGCAGGATGGCAGGTTTTACCTGCTTTGGACCTATCCCTTGTACAGTGCACAGCTATGATTTGTATTGGATTGCCGTGTATGAAGATTGCCGGGGAATGGGTCTTGGCGGAAACCTGTACCTGAAAACTGAAGCACAAGTGAAAAAACGCGGAGGTAAAAAAATATATGCTGAAACATCAGGCAGGGAAGACTATCGTCTAACCAGAAATTTTTATCAGGGCATGGGGTTTAAAGAGCTTTGCAGACTTGAGGAATTCTACGCTCCAGGAGATGATAAAGTGATTTATGGGAAAACCTTAAACACAATACGCACCAGGGATACGGCCCTGAGATGCCCCGAGGCAGGCTAACTGTCACCAATGAAAAACATGTTTTCAAGACATAATCAGCTCCCAAACACGCAACTCTATCTTTGACAGTACTTACGAAACTATAAACATTGTCTTTTCTAAAAGGATTAAACCTTTCTTTAAACATATTCATTTGCTGCTATACAAAAAATTCTTGCTATTGATCTCCTATGATGCTTAATCTCCAGGCTTAGAGAAATCACTCTCTAATGGTTTACTATGAACAGACAGGCTGAAGCGAGCCCCCAATCAGCTTAAGACTGAGGATTAGCTGGTTGAAAATCTTCCAATTGCTGCGTCGCTGCAAAAAGTTCAAACTCTTACGTATCATAAATACGCTGCGATCTTGAACTTTTTTTGTTCTTTATCCGGCACCCACTTGCATAGGCATTATCCCGGCACAAGTCTTCACTATACATCACAAGTGGGTGCCGGACTGTCGCTTGGAATTTTTAAACAGCCAGCCTGATAAGAACTCTTTCAACACGCTGTTAGGCTGCTCGAAGTTTTGAAGCAGGTAATGCCGGATCTGAAAAACATTGTTCTCAGGAGGAATTTATGAACATGGAAAATTTCAAGAAATGGGTGTGCAAAGCCATTGAAATGGAAGAAAAAGGTAAAAAATTTTATGAAAAGGCTGCGGCTGATTGCGATCAGGGCCTGGGGAAAGAAATATTCAGCATGCTCAGGGATGATGAACTCAAACATATTGAAAGAATAAAAGAAATTGAAAAAGCCTTGAACCAAAATCAAGGGTTGGCCAATGCATGTGCCCTGCCTGATGACCACCAGGACCCAGGAAATATTTTCCGTAAGATTGCCGCCCGTTCTCAGGTTCATAAGGCCTGTCCATCAACGGTTAAAGCCCTGAAAACCGGGATAGATTTTGAACTGGCCTTGGTTAAATTTTATGAGGACGCCCTGGAAAAGGCTCAGGATAACCTTGAAAAGCAATTTTTAAAACACATGGTGGCAGAAGAAAAAGGACATTATGACCTGCTGGAGGACCTGAGTTTTTATTATGAAGACCCTGAAGGCTGGGCCATAGAGCAGGATAAGGCCGGCCTGGACGGAGCATAGTGTGATCAATAAAGACGCGTCCTTGATTTAAGACGAACTGCCTGTTAAAAGAATATAAACTCAGGAGGAAGAATGGAATTGAAAGGGAAAAAAGCAATTGTTCTGGTGGAGCAGATGTATAATGACTATGAACTTATTTACCCATTATACAGGCTGAAAGAAACCGGTGCTGAAACTCATGTAGTAGGTCCTGATGCAGGAAAAGTATATCCAGGCAAAGAGGGTACAAAAACAAAGTCAGACCTGTCAGCAGCAGATGTAAACCCTGCTGATTATTCAGTGTTAATCATTCCAGGTGGTTATGCACCAGATCATATGAGGCGCAACAAGGATATGGTCAAACTTGTCAAGGATATGTATGAACAGGGCAAGATTGTTGCCGCTATCTGTCATGCAGGCTGGATGCTGGCCTCGGCCAAAATACTCAAAGGTGTAAAGGTAACATCCTTCATCGCCATAAAAGATGATCTGGAAAACGCTGGAGCAGACTGGGTAGATCAGGAAGTTGT
>PWPY01000210.1 GCA_003558575.1 Desulfonatronovibrio sp. | reverse complement strand
TCTCAAATTTTATAAGACCGTGGGGCTCAAGCATGATTTTTTTTTCATGGTCTGAGAAGTTTATTTGTCCCTGTTCAAAGCCCTGTTTAAGGACATGAAGATACTTGCAGATACTTTCCCTGTCCTGGAGAGATTCCATAACAATTTTTTTGTCCTTCAGCATATGATATAACCTCAGGCATTGAGCCTTGATTTGTATTTTTCAATCATTTTTTCCCGGCTGAACCCTCCGACAATCAGTGATTTTCTTATGGAAAGGTCATCCCAGGCCGGTTGGACACCAATGTCGCGGTAGTATTTTGACGCTTCGATCTTGGTGGGATCTTTAACTTTTTCAGACATGTGCGTATCATCTCCCATAAATAGAAGAAGCTTCTTCCTGACTTTCCCCCTGGATTTGTTCTGACGATTGATAACATTAATTAGGAATTCAGTATATTCTTGAGACTGGGGGTTCCAGACTTCGTAGCCGTCTATGTCATAGTCGCATAAAAGGATGGGCCAGAACTGTTCAGGGTGAGGAACTATTATGCCTCCACCTATATGTCTTGTTTCTTCAATGATTTCCGAGGTGCGATAAAAGTAGGTAAGGCTGAAGTTCTGTTTAACGATTTTTTTTACGGATTTAACAAAAACCTGAACTCTATTGATAAAATTATCAGGATAGAAAGGACGCTGGGCTTCAATATAGTCTTTAATAAGTCTGTTTTTAAAAATATCTCTGCTGATTTTTGAATCATTAGCCTCTAAGTGGTGGTACAGTTTTTTAGATTGCATCCTGGCAAAGTTTATCACGTTTTCACCGACCCCTGTTCCTTCAGCAGCAAGTTGCCTGTAATCTGCCCACTGAGCATCTATCAAGGTATCCAGAAGTTCAAAAAGCTGGCTGGAGCGATATTCAAAGGTGTGGGAAAGCATGGACTTAAGGACATCGGCATCTTCCAGGTTTTCCGATTTGAAATGAAGCAGAAGCTGAACCTTGCGCTGGAATCCCTTAGAGTAGCAGTCTACCTCCACCCCTGAGTACTGGTTATCGTAAGTCATAATCTGATTGTGCTGGGTAGGGATGATAAGCTCATTTTGTTTATGGGGAAAGGTGGTCTCCAAACGCTGTTTGATAAGTTCCATGGGAATATATTCTGGATGCCAGTGTACAGCGAGAACTGATTTTTGCTTTGTCAAAACCTCAAGGGGGGTTATTACCTGTTTAACCTGTTTCGGATTCAGATCAATCCTGGTAATTTCTTCAAAAGCCTTTTGATCAGACTCAGTTATTTCTTCACTTATTTTTTCCGGGTCAAGTTTTTTAGTCTTGTCATCCGGTTTTACCAGTTCCATATTTGTTGCTTGGGGTGACATTGGTTATCCTGTAAGTTTGCAATTTTTGTAACTGTTCACCACATTGGGTATGTGAGTATGCAAATGCACTGGATTCCGGCTTTCGCCGGAAAGACGGAAAAAAGTATCGGCTTGCTTTAACCGTCACCCCGGTCCCGGATCGAGTCCGGGATGACGGATCCGGGGTCCAGATCTTCTTATTCGATATTGCTGAATAGTTACCAATTTTTTAATATTTCTAACTATTTACCATATATTGAGGGCAATCCTTACCCTGAAGTGATAATTTTGATCTATTTATAGCGGTCGTGACAATCCTTCATACACTTTAGCAGCTTCTGAAAATTATCACGAAATTTTTCAATGTCCTGCAGTTTATATGAGTCTACCATTTCTTCAACCTTTATCATAAATGCCTGATAATATTCATCACCATAGTTAGGATAAGAAGTCATCAATTGGCATTCAGAAGCAAATGACATTATTTCTGACTCAGTGGGTAACTGGTTTCTGGTGATGGCCTGATGAATGATCTTCAGACGTTTTTTCATCTTTTTTTTCAAACTCTTGTAGGATGGTTTATTATTAACATTCTCAGGTTTTTTATCGGGATCATCCTGGTCAGATTCGACATGGTTAAGCTCATCTTCATTAAAATCCAGTTCAAAATCAGACAAGTCATTGCTTTTGACTCGGGTCTTGACCATTACCTGGCTTGCTTGATTTTTAAATGATATTTTTATTTTCTGGATTTCAGACCATTCAAAAGGTTCACCATTCAGTTCCAATTGGCCGTGTTTGATGCCTGATGCCAATTGATGCAAAAAATCAGCAGTTTGTTCATCAGTCATGACATGCTGGAACTTTTTCTTTTTTTTGCTCATAGCAAAACTCTTGGGTATCTAATTGTTTTCAAGAAACTGGGGCAGTTCTGAGATAAATTTTCTTATTTCATCCCTGACCCTGCGGTAATGGCCCAAGGCTTGTTCTTCGCTGGTCGCATTCTGGGACAAAGATGGAGGATCATCAAACCCCACGTGGATTTTTTTTACGGGACCAGGAAAGAATGGGCAGCTTTCTTTGGCATGTCCACACAGGGTGATTACATATTGAAATTCAACTTGAGGAATTTCTTCCACAAGCTTTGATGATTGACCGGAAATATCAATGCCTTCTTCAGCCATGACCTTTATGGCCCTTGGGTCAACCTTAGTTTTAACTACACCTGCAGAATATGGGTTAAACCTGTTGCCATGAATTTCTCTGGTCCAGGCTTCAGCCATCTGGCTTCGGCAGGAGTTTCCCGTACACAAGAAAAGGATATTGATTTTTTCGCTCATGTTATGCCTCCATTTGTGATGTTGACTGATAACAATATGGCATATTTGAGCTTTCAAGTACAGATGGCGTGTGTGACAATTTTATCAGGCTGTTGAAAATCTCCCAATTGCTGCGTCGCTGCAAAAATTTCAAACTCTTACGTATCATAAATACGCTGCGATCTTGAACTTTTTTTGCTCCTTGCACTTGGAATTTTTGAACAGCCTGCCTGGTAAGGACTTTTTCACACTGTTATGTCAATTATTGTATTCAGGGCTGTTCACAGCTTTGCTGGCAATGGTTTAGTCAGAATTGCTGGACTTATAGGGCAGCTGGATAGGTTTGTAACTGAAAGGTTCGCAAGTAGACGGAGAGGGGCGCTGAGTGACTTTATTATCATGCCCGGTATTAGGGTACTGAGATGATGAAGTGCAGGCTGTCAGAAAAAGCCCTGCAAAAACAGTTAAGAGTATGTATTTGAAGGTATTCATTATTTTCTGCCCCAGTATTATTGATTAGTTTCCTGGAAAAGGTGTATTTGAGCAGGCATATCCCACTTTTGCGGATCAGCCATCTGGTGCTGGTTTTTGAATTCTTCCAGTGCAGCTTTTGAGTTTTTACCCCAGATACCATCTATGCGGTCTTTGTATAACCCAAGGTCAGCAAGTCTTTTTTGAATAAGTTTTGCGTCAGTACTTCTTGATGTACTCAGCTGAATTGCTCCTGTTGAAAGGGGACCTCTATGAGTTATTTCGTCCTGTTGGGTTTCTTTTTCTTCTACAGCCGTAGTTATCCTGTCAGGACTGATCATTTGAGAAAGGTACTCATCCATTTTTATTGAAAATTCATGAGATGAAAGGATTGAGTTGTCTGCTGTGCTGACTATTCTTGCCGAAACCATAACCATGTCGTCAATTATATTGTAGGTTCCTGTTATGACAGCCTGAGCATCCCATGGCTCCTTGATTTCTTCTATATTTCTGGACAGAGCGAACTCACCTTTTTGAATATCCATGAACAAAGGATCTTCTCTAAGCTTTACTTCAATGACATTATAGCCATGCTGGGAAAACCTGGATCCGACCTGTTCGCCAAGCATTCTGCCAAAAATGGACGTCGTGGCCAGATCGTTAATATCTACAAAACTGGAAAAAAAGACAGGTTGGATTCTATCTATGTCACGGGTAAGGTTATACTCAAGGATGTCTGCGGTCTGGTATGCTATGCCTGGAAAACCTTCCATTCTCATTTGCCCGGGTGCATGGGTGTAGGTCCAGGAAAAGGAAGTTTGCGCTCCCAGTAAGAGAGTAAAAATAAACATGGCAATAAATAAAATTTTTTTCATAATTTTTTCCAGAAATATTTTTATCGGTGTAACTGTTCACCACATATGGTATAAGGCTATAAAAACACCCTGGATTCCGCCTTTCGCCGGAATGACGGAAAAAGGCAACTATCTGCTTTAACCGTCACCCCGGACTTGATCCGGGGTCCAAGCCTTCTTATTCGATCGCGCTGAATAGCTACTTATCGGTCAACAAGTCTGTAGTTAACTACAGAAGGATCTTCGAGCATGATATTTCTTTTGTAGTTTCTCCAGTCTGAGTCATTGATGTAGTATATGGATGATGTTCTCATGGCATAATTATCAGTTCTTGCAAGGGAGGTAGTAACCATTATTTCAACATTGGGCAGGTGGTGGGTAAAATATCCTGCTTCAGCATTGATGTGGGATTCCTCTACCTGAGACTCTGAGGATAAAATTTCTTCCGGGGAAGGGTTGGTCTTTGAAAGATGGCGCACATACATACCTGGAGCAAGAGATCTGTAAACACCTCTTTGGGTGGAGATTGTTCTAATGCTGTGTCTCACCATCTGCAAATCAAAGGAGAGGATCATGGAAGAAGTACTGTTTTTTGAAACCTGGATTCCCCTTTCCACAAGCTTAGTAATCAGCAGGCTGTGAAAGGCCTTTTCAAAGGGGGTTGTTCCACCTGGAGCAACGTAGACAGGATAGTGACGTTCAAAAACATTGTATTCAAAGAAATCAATCACCTTGCGGGAAACGTCATCAGCCAGAATATCCCAATGCTGTATTGCCTGCATTTTGGGCTGAGTGCTTAACGGATAAGCCGTTGGAACAGGAACCTGGGACGCAACAGGTTGAGAGACAGGGGGGCCATAGCTTGAGCATCCTGCTGTTATGGATATGAAAATAAGTGTTGTCAGTAAACGCAAAATGGTCATTATTGCCTCCAGGCAAAACTATAAAAAAGATTGAAGCATTTGTCTTGTGAACATGGTTATCTGAGTGTTGAGTAAGGACTTTTTCTACACGCTGCTATAGCTACTTTTTCGGATGAACTTGAAATATGTTTAGCTGGCTGTTGACGTGAAGCAGCTTTCTTTGTGAATTAATGATATTCAAAATCTGGCATTATGTTTGCTGTTAATATTTCAGGAGGTTTTCTATGAGCCTTATAAAAATGGGAATACTAATATTTATTGCTGTATTGTCAGTAGGTTGTGCTCCATCTATTGGGCCTGGAAATAAAGTTTCTAATGGGCAAAATATTCCTTTTTCCCAGGGTGAAATGATCAACGCCAATTACAGAGCTGGAGATGATCTGCTGAATATTTTGGCTGCAAGGCAGGCGAGAGGGGCAGGAATTATTCTTACGACATTTGTCAATCTTGATAATCTTTCTGAAACCAGTGCCCTGGGCAGAGTAATTCCCCATCAGATGGCCACCAGGCTTATTCAGGGAGGCCATGAGGTAATTGACCTGAGGCTTCGGCGGGAAACTTTGCTTATTAAAGAGAATCAGGGTGAGTTTGCCCTGTCAAGAAAAATTGAAGATATTGCAAGGGACAGGCAGGCCTGCTGGATACTTGTGGGGACATATTCGGTTGTATACGGTCATATTTATGTAAATGCCAAAATCCTTCAGGTTGCGGACGGAATGACCATGGCAGCTGCTGACTATTCGCTTCCATATGACAGAAAGGCCTTAAGATCTGTTACTGATGGTCACGAAACAGAAGATAAGGATATTCCTGAACCCAATGTATATACTTCATTGAATTAACAGAAACATGAATTGATAGCCGTTAATTTTTCAAGAGCAAAGTTTCGAAACAGATATAAAATTATTCTGAAAAAGCTCCCTGATCAGATGTTCAGGGAGCTTTTAAAGCAGTAATTTTGAGCAATCTTATGATATTACTTTACGCAACTCACGCAGACAAACTGATCATCAAAGTCTGAACGTACCACGAGTACCGAGCACTTGGCATAACGTACAACCCTTGAAGCATTGGACCCTATAAGGAAGTCCTGTAGCTTCATCTGCTGGGCGGGCATAATAATAAGATCCGCATTTACCTTATCTGCCATTTTCAATATCCGCTTATAGACAGTGCCTTGAGCTACCAGATGTTGAACATTGATATCATCAGGAATGTTTTTATTTACCAGCTCATGCAGGAATCTTTCAGACTCATGAACAATGCTGTCTTCTGTTTCTGTGGGAAAATAATACCCCACAATGGGCATACCTACGTCAGGTACAACTGTGAGCACATGCAATTGGGCATCATAAACCCGGCAAAGCTCAATAGCCTTGTGAAGGGCCAGGGTGCGGGGACGTTCATCTTCCTCTTGCAGGTCAATGGGAATCAGGATGTGTTTAAACATTTAATTTTCCTCCGAAATCTAACTTTTTTTAAAAAGCAGCCTCTGTTTTTTTGATCTGAATTTTTGATAAAAGAATATACTGAAAAATACTGCCACGCCGATTATCTGTAACCCTGATCTGCCCAAGGGAAGGAAGTCTTCAAATATCCCGGGTCTCAGAACAGTTACACAGTTCAGCAAAAGAACAAGTCTTATAAGCCATGAGCATTTGGTTACCAGAAAGCCCTGCAGAGCTGATGCAAAAGAAAACATGGCTATAAGACCGGAAAAGAAAACCCAACCGATATAAAAGTAATTGTCAATCCAAATCGGTCTTCCATCCTCAGTTACTCCGCTCATCATCAGGAGTTCTATATTGAAAAGAAAGATAAAGGGAAGAATAGCCGTACGCAGATCATAGGTAAAGCCTTGAATGCCTGTCTTGATGGGGTCAGTTCTGGCAATTGCTGCTCCAGCATAGGCTGCAAGACCTACAGGAGGGGTATCATCTGCCAGGATACCATAATAAAAAACAAACAGGTGAGCTGCAATTAAAGGAAAGACAAGGCCGGCATCAGCTCCAAGATGTACAATAACCGGAGCAGTCAGGGTTGCCATAATAATGTAGTTGGCTGTAGTGGGCATTCCCATACCCAGGATCAGGCTGGTCATTGCCGTTAAAATAAGCATGAGCATTACATTGCCCATGGCCAGAGTATCAATGACGTTGATAAATCTTCCCACAAGGCCGGTAATGGTGACAACTCCAACAATTATTCCAGCGGTTGCTGTTGCGACTCCCACGGAAATCATGTTTCTGGCACCGCTTATCAGTCCTGCCCAGATATCATTGATTCCATCTAAAAAGGCTGCCAAAAGGTAACGGGGGAGACTAATGTCAGGGTCGAGAGTCCCTGCTTTCTTGTGCACAGCAAGGCTTAAAAAGGCAATAATAGGCCTCTGGACAAGCATAATAACCACAAGTGACTGGATGGCCATCATGGCCGATGCGATTGGTGAGCGCCTCATTATTACAAGATAAAAGATAAGAAAGCCAAGGGGGATTATGAAGTGGCAGCCTCGAAGCAGAGTTTTTAAAAATTTGGGAAGTTCCGCTTTGGGGATTGCTTTGAGGCCCATTTTAAGGGCTTCAAGGTGAACAACATAAAATAAGGTAAGGTATGAGAGCAAGGCAGGAATAAGAGCTGCCCTGATTACATCCAGGTAGGGCATCCCGATAATTTCTGCCATGATAAAGGCGGCAGCGCCCATAATGGGCGGCATGAGCTGTCCATTGGTTGAAGATGCCACTTCAATGGCGGCAGCCTTATGGGGTGGAAATCCCACTTTTTTCATCAAGGGTATGGTAAATGTTCCTGTAGTAACAGTATTGGCAATGGATGATCCTGAAACCATACCAGTGAGTCCTGAGGCTAAAACTGCGGCTTTTGC
>PWPY01000150.1 GCA_003558575.1 Desulfonatronovibrio sp. | reverse complement strand
CAAACGATTAAGAGTCCGGAGGGGGCAAGCATCCCCCTTTGGCGGACATTAGAAAACTCCCTGCCGAACGCGGGGCAAACAAAAAATATGAGCAGCAGTTCCACACAAAACGTCGAAGAACCCTAAAAACTAATCACCAAGAGGCTCGATCATCAATTCTGAAAGATCTTTCCTTGAAGATGAGCCTGAAGCATCTGGATGGCCCAGAGCAATTACTGCCATCAGTTCTAAATTTGCTTTGTCTGTTCCCAAAACTTTATGAACATCTTCTTCCTGGTTGATAATCTCTCCCAGCCATACACCGCCAAGGCCAAGACCGTGAATGGCAAGAAGCATATTTTGAATACAGGCTCCGGCACCCTGACAGTCTTTCACATGATTATATTTGGATTCTTTATCTAAGAAAACAGCAATTAACACATTGGCGCTCCTGACCACATGTGCGTACTCGGTATGACCTTCTATGAGTTTCTTGCGCTGATCATCAGATGTAATAATTAGAAACCTCCAGGGCTGATTGTTCAACCCACTGGGAGCCCACCTGCCCGCCTCAAGTATTTTTTTCAGATCATCATTAGATACAGGGTCATTTGTAAACTTTCTGATACTTCTTCTATTGCGCAAGGCCTCAATCACATCCATATAACTCTCTCCTTAATGTTTTTTAAGCAAAAATATCTGCCAATTTAAATACTGGACAGTGAAATAAGGTTTATATAGTTTAAATTTTTTATTTTCAACCGCTAACCAGTTTGGAAAACCAAAACCACTCATCAGTATGCCAACAAGTCTTGATAAAAGTGACCTGATCCGGTTTGAATCAATCCTCAATAATTCCCTGAAATTAGTGATCCCCTTTTCATCGTATTGCCTGTATTTTCCTAAAGAAATCCCCAAAGGTATGCAACAGGGTCAGGATATCATTCCCCTCATCGAAAAAGACAGAGCCCTTTTGCCGTTAGTAATGGATAATGAATTTCTGGGTATCTTTTTGGCAAAAGGCATCAACAGTTCCAAACTAAAATCCATACGTGACCATCTAAAAAGTATTGTGTCTCTTGCCTTAGACAAGATTGTCCTGCACAAAATGTGTATGCTTGATGAGCTCACTAACTTATATTCCAGAGAAAGATTCATCAGCCTTATTGAAAATGAAATAGAAGCTGTTATAGAAAGCATCACTCCTGGACCCGGTGCCACAATGGACAATGGACCTTCCCACCATAGTGCCTGCTTTTGTGTCATGGTCTTCAATCTGGATCGATTTAGAAAAGTCAACAACACCTTTGGCTTTGCCTTTGGAGATAAAATTCTATCAGAAATTTCCCAAAATATTCAGGAGATTATCCCTGAACAGGCTGTTCCAGCCAGACTGGATAATGATACATTTGCCCTTTTCTGGCCTCAGACATCTTCTCATAAGTGCCATGAACTGGGGTCAAAGATAGTAAAGAAGATCTCAGAGCTTATTTTTGAGTACGACGTTTCCGGAGAAAAGGTATCAATAACCATGAGCGGGGGAGCTTCCTTTTTTCCACATGACCTTAAAGGTTCCGAATTCAGAAAATCTTCCTTCGAACTCTCAAGAGTCGTTCTACAAAAAGCCAAACAGTCTATGGAGATAGCCAAGGAAAACGGCAGAAATAGAATATACTCCTTTGGTCACCTCCTTTCTCAGGGCGGTACTGTTATGGAAAAACTGCCTTTGGACCGCCTGGTCATTAACCTTGGCAAAAACGTCGACGCCTGCGAAGGTCAAAAGTTCATGGTCTGGTCCAGCAAATATAATGGCAACTCAGAGATATTCAAGGAATCTGATAAAACCTCCCTGGGACATTACCCACCCATTCACAAAGGTGAAGTGACAGTACTTGAAGTTCAGGACAGGATTTCCATTGCTGAAGTGCTCTACCTTAATGATCCTTCATGGAAAATTGAACCTGGTGATAAGCTCAGCCTTATGTCTGAAAAAGACAGCCTTTTGGAAAAGGAAGGAATAAACGGTGAAGAAAAGCCTAAAAAAGATATCCTGACCGGACTTTATTCATACAGGGACTTTCTTTCACTTTGGAGTCGAAACAGAGGTCAGTCTGAATCCTTTGTCATGGCCATGCTCAAAGTACAAGATACTTTCAAAAAATCTGCTCAGAGGATTGAAAGCGAAAACCTGATCCAGGAGATTGTAAAATCCCTTAATCGCCGAATGAAATCCCCTCCGCTATCTGGAAGATACAGTTCAACCTGTATTGTTTTTTATACAGCGCAGGATGGCATTGACGAAGTTCAGGAGATATTAAGACAACTCAATGCAGAACTTAAGGAACGATTTGAAATTATTTTTCAGGCAGCTATTTCAAAATATCCCTGCCTCAATTTTTCAAGAATTCACACCTTAGAGAATTGCCGCAAGGCACTTGAGCACGCCACTCTCCTTGATTTTCCTCACGTGGCAGTCTTTGACACCCTGACTCTGACCATAAGCGCAGACAGGCTCTTTTCCCAGGGCGATACATTTGCAGCCATGGAAGAATACAAATCAGCCCTGAGTGCAGATGAAACCAATATCATCGCCCGCAATTCTCTGGCTATCTGTTATGCCAGACTCGGCAGGCTGGAACTGGCCAGGAAACATTTTCAGGAAATTATTATACAGGACGAACAGAACATCATGGCCTGGTATAATTTTGCCTGCGTCTGTCTTAAGCAGGGGGAAATTGATGACGCACAAAAAGGCTTTAAAAAATGCCTTGAAATAGACGATAAGCATGCATTCAGCCTTTTCAGGCTTGGTCAACTGGCAGAAAATTCAGAATTTTTTGATAAAGCAGAAAAGTATTATAACCAGGCCAGAGAAACTGAAATGGGTCTGAACATGGCTCCAAGACATCTGGCAAGACTTAATTGGAAAAAGGGAAACAAAGAAGAAGCCAGGGAATTCCTGCACCAGGCCCTTATTAATAACCCCAGAGATGCCTTTTCCCTGAATCTCATGGCCAGGGTCTACCTTGAAAGCGGAGATGATCCACAAATTGCAGAATCTCTGGGAAGACAAAGTGTAGCTTTAAGGCCCGATGTTGCTTCGTTCTGGATTGATCTTTCAGAAACTTTAAAGGCCCAGGGCAAGGATGAACAGGCCTTGAAGGCCAAAGCCAGAGCTTTTGTATAAAAAATGGACAAAATTAAAGAATATCAGATCAAGATCAAAGTTCTCCCCAGCGATATAGACGAACTGGGTCATGTTAACAATATTGTATACCTGCGCTGGGTCCAGGATGCAGCCATTGCCCACTGGCAGACACTTGCTCCTGAAGAGGATCAGCAAAGGATCCTCTGGGTGGTTCTGAGACATGAAATTGACTATAAAGCTCCGGCTGTTGAAGGTGAAGAAGTTGTTGCCAGGACCTGGATCGGCAGGGCAAAACGCTTGAGCTTTGAGCGCAATACTGAAATCATGCGCAGTAATGACAGAAAGCTTCTGGCCAGGGCCAGAACCATCTGGTGTCCCATAAATCCTGAGACAGGCAAGCCATTAAGGGTTGATCAGAGAATAAGAGAGCTGTTTTCAACCTGAGAAGAAAATCCGGTTCAAGTTTGTGCAACTGATAACAGGATCAAAATTGGTAATTCCAAGGGATTACTTATCCTAAAGCCTATTCTCGAACAAACAATAAGCAAGCAATTCCACCCTCTGCCCCATACTTTTTTTAATTATATATTCCTGATCACTGTGATCCAGATCGCCGCATGGCCCCATTCCATCAAGCACGGGTATGCCCAGGGCAGCAATAAAATTGGCATCTGAAACCCCTCCCCTGACTTCCTTTCCAATGGGAACGCCGGCAGATTCAGCAGCCTTAAATGCCTTGTGGTAAATTTCTTCAATTTTGCTGTCAGTTTTCATGGGCGGACGGCTGGACTTCATCACCAACTCGGCCCGTGTGCCCGGAGTGATGCACTTTTCAGTAATGGACCTGATCTTTTCAAGAATTAGTTCTTCATCTTCAGGGTTAACAAACCTGACATCAACTCCCAGAGATGCTTTTTCAGCTATGGAGTTAGGCCCCATTCCACCCTGCACAAGGCCTGCATTTACCAGGATATCCGGAGGCTTATTCAACCCTTCTAAGGCAATAATTTTATGGGCTGCTTCAAGGACAGCGCTTGGCTTGTCAACCCCTGCGCATCCGGCATGACCGGCCCGGCCTGCAATCAAAAGGTCAAAACCAATCTTGCCCTTGCGACCCACCACAACTTCCGAGCCAAGCCCACCTCCTTCAAGGACATATGCCTCCATGCTTTGAGCGGCTAATTCTTCTATGTTCTTTCTGGAATAAGGTGAACCAATTTCCTCTTCTGAATTAAAGAAAACTGTAATGGGAATCTTATCCAGCACACCAAGCAGGCTCAGGACTTTTAAGGCGGTCACTCCCACAACCAGGCCCCCTTTCATGTCCATCACTCCGGGGCCGAACGCCCTTTCCTCATCTTCACGGTAAAAATTAAAGGATGTATCCTTGGGAAAAACTGTATCCATGTGCCCTGCGAGAAGGATGGACTTCTGTTTTAAAGCCAATGTGTTTCGGGCCAGAACCATATCGCCACATTCCTTCATGGGAATTATCTCGGCCTGCATGGGAATATCCTCAAGCACATCCCTCAAGACCTGTGCCATTTCATCAACACCGCCCTTATTGTGGGTACCGCTTTGAATCAGGACCAGTTTTTTAAGCAGGTCGAACATATCCTGTTCCAGTGTAATGACAAGATTCTTGATCTTCTTCATAAAAAGCTATGCATTCCTCAAACGGGAAAAAGCAAAATCCTGGTCTTCATACTGGTCCAAAACAGCATCCGGGTATGCTACCTCCTCACCGCTCCAGGGCTTTCTGAGAATCAGCTCATTATTTTCAGCCCTGACCACATTGGACCTGTGCAAAGGGATTTTGCCTCCAGCAGTGGCAATAAATCTTGGTATGGCATCTCCGGATATATTCCCGTACATGCTTTCCACAATGTCTCTGCCCTTTTCCACAGGGACCCTTAAATGTGAGAACTGAGGATTACGATAGCTGCAGTTAAAAATGTAATATGGCCTGACATAAGCCTCATGAATGGTTTCACAAAGCTTCCACATCTTTACCTCAGTGTCATTAATCCCCTTGAGTAAAACAGCCTGATTCATCACTGAGCTGACCCTTTTGGAAATCTGCTTAAAAGCTTCTTTGGATACCGGTGTGATTTCCTGGGCAGTATTAATTTGTGTGACCACCCGCACGGGTTTATGGTCATTACTCTCTTCGAGAATATCAAGAAGTTCACTGTTCAGTCTTTGGGGTGTTGTCACCGGAATCCGCGTTCCAAGACGCTTCATGCGCACATGATCAATGGAATCCAGTTCATTGAGAATCCTGCGCAGCATCTCATTGGGCAACATGAAAGAATCTCCTCCAGTGATAAGCACATCCCGAATCCTTGTATCACTTTTTATATAATCTAAGGCCTCCTCATAAGCTTCCAATCCGTAAATCCTGTCCTTTTTACCGATATGAGCAATTCGCAGACAATGAGTACAATACATAGCGCACATATTAGTGGCCTTAATGGTTACCACTCTGGGGTAAAACTGATCAATAAGTCTGGCTGGGGAGTGATCTGCTGCTACAGGAGGAATTTCAATTCCTGCGTTATCAATCATCTCACCTGTTGAAACTGACTGAAGCAGAACTGGATCATTGATATTCTCAGGGATAATCAAACCAGCATAATAGGGTGTAAGACGCATGCGGTAATTACTGGTTACCCGGCTTACTTCTTCCAGGGCTTTGGCCGGGAGGTTGAGTATTCTGCCAAGGGTATCAAGGGACTCAATGGCAAACTTGAGCTGGCCGGAAAAGGAATTCCAGTCCTTATCATCCATCCCGAGAATCTGTTTGATTCTGGAATGATTGGCACTTATCTGGTCCCAAAGCTCAATGCCGCTGGGGGCTTCAACATCTTTTTGCTCAAGATAGTTAGACACCCGTGATGCTGCTTCTTCAACAATGGGCAAGGCCCTGTCCACACGTCCCCCAATACTGACCTGATGTTCATCAATCTCTTGATGTTTTACTGCAAGTTCTTCAAGTTGAGATCTGGAAATATCAAAAACCTCCGGGGAAAGAGCATCTCTCCTGAGTTCTTTTAGTTTTTTGAATAATTCAACAATATTACCTGTAAGATTATTAGAGAGTGAATTGGCCAGCAATTGTCTGACTTTCTCTTTTTCCTCTTCATTGGGCTCAGCTACTTTTGGGTCAGACTCAGAATAAAGATAATCAATCAGCTCATGGGAAAAATAGTCAAGTTTGTCTCTTGTGTTCATTGTATTATTCCATACTGGTTATAGATTCTTCAAGCAACTGCCTTCCGTATTTTATTTCCCGGTCAAGGATCTCCCTGCTTCTGGAAACTGCAACCACCCTGCCGAGAAAAGTGCCTGGTTTCACTGAGCAGCCATGTCCCACATGTTCCAGTATAATCATCTTATGCTCAATACCGTTCTTCTTGACCTGACGAAACAGCTCGCGCTCGTCCTCATCTACAGGTAAAAAATATCTGGTCACTACCTCACGGTCCACTTTAAAATTATAAGTTCTCCAGTTAAGATCGCTGATGGCATCCTGAATCTCAACTTTATTAGTCGGAAGAAAATCTTCAGTTACAGCATGATATTCAAGCTCCATGAGAGAAGGAGCACCCTCAGGCAATAGGTTTTCCAGAGTACAGCACATTTCCATTGTAGTGCCCTGCTTGCGCGCGTTGACTTCCACGAAGAAAACTTCACCGGAATTGCTCACTATATAGTCGCAGCCGAATATTCCCCTGTAACCACTTCTTCCAAGAACCCTGCCTACCATCCGGGTATGTTCCTTTATCTCAAGCTGTTCTTTGTAAGGCAGACACGAAGGGAAAGTAGAACCCCTGAACATATTACCGCCCTCAATCTCCTGATCAGCAATGGCTGCGATAAAAACGTCATCCTCATTACCCACTACTCCAAGCACTGTGGGATCATACTCATGAGGAACATAGCGGCTGATAAAGTATGTTGACTGAGGAAGAGGAAGGCGCTGGGCCAGTTCATCAGCAGAGCGTACAATAAAACTGTTGGTGCCGGCAGCAGAATATGGCTGAGAAACAAAAACACCATCAGGCCAGTCCGTCAGGCCCTGATCGATGCTGGAAAGCATTTCTTTAACGCCTCCACATATTTTGTAATCAATAACAGGAACAACATCCCTAAGCATCTGAAGCTGGTAAAGCTTATTGTTCCACATGCTGGCAACTTGCCCATTTGGACCTAAGAGCGTCACCCCGGGCATCCTGGTAAATGTCAGTTCAGGCAATGATTCAAAAACATGGACATAAAGCCGGCCCTGCCTCTTCACTAACATGCGAATCAAATCCAGCACTGTTGATGAATATGAAACAACTCCTGCAAAATCACCCGGAGACATACGACAACTGAATTTCTTTCTGGTTTGGGAGTAAAGATTCTTGGATAAAGGATTGATGACCAGAATATTGCGGTGGGGATAAGATTCCATTATATCTGGAACAATGGAGATATAATCAAATTTTTTATTATAAACTCTGGCAAGGTTTTCCCTGACAAACTGATTCAGTCCATCAGTCTTGAGCTCTCCTATGTACAAAAAATAATCAGTATCATCTTCGAGCCTGACATCTGAAAAAAGAACATCCTCTTCGCCGGAAAACATATCTTGCCCCTTAGAATGTTACAATCTTGTAATTTT
>PWPY01000039.1 GCA_003558575.1 Desulfonatronovibrio sp. | reverse complement strand
GTAAGAAAGGGAGCCAGCTTTTTTGACAGTGCCACTTCCTTTGCCATTGTCCGCGGTGGCAGGTTAGACATCGCCTTTCTGGGGGCGCTTGAAGTATCTGAAAAAGGAGATCTGGCCAACTGGATTATTCCCGGTAAATTCGCACCCGGCATAGGCGGTGCAATGGAACTGGCCCAGAAGGCCCGCAAACTAATTGTGGTCACTTCCCACTGCACCAAAAAAGGACAGCCCAAAATTATCCCCGAATGCACCCTGCCCCTTACCGCAAAAAAATGTGTGGACTTGATTATCACCGAACTGGCTGTCTTTGAAATCAGAAAAGACGAGCTGCTCCTCAAGGAAATTGCCATAGAATCAAGCCTTGATGAAATAAAAGAAAAAACAGCGGCCCGGTTCAAAGTGCCTGTGGGTGAACTACCTGTTTTTTGATAAATAAAAGGTATATTTGATTTAAACTTCATGCCCTTCACGCACTTCATGGTTAAAATCAAAAAATGAGCAAAAAATGACCCCTGAAGAAAAAGCAGTCTTAAAAGCTGTAGATCATTATTCAGATGAAATCCTGAACCTTACCTGCAAGCTGGTCCGGGAACCAAGCACCTTGCAAAATGAAGCCTCAGTGGTCACTGTCATGGAAAATGAATTGACCAGTCTTGGCTACAGCCCAGTCAGAATACCCATTGACCCTGAAAAACTTGAAAATCATCCAGGATTTGCCCCGGTCGACTGGGAATACCGCAAGAATGATGGACGCGATAACTTAGTCGCTGTAATCAAGGCAGCAGGCTCAGAGGGCAGGAGCGCCCTTTTCAACGGGCATCTCGATGTGGTCAGTCCTGAGCCTCTTTCCTACTGGAGCAGCCCACCATACGAACCGGTATCCCAGGATGGATGGATCTTTGGCCGCGGTGCCGGAGACATGAAGTCAGGTATAGCTGCCATGGTTTACGCAGCCAAGGCAGTGGAAAGAGCTGGTTTGGGTCTGGGAGCCGACCTGACCTTAGAAACAGTACTTGAGGAAGAATGCTGCGGCAACGGTGCCCTGGCCTGTCTATATGCCGGGTACGATGCTGACGCCGTACTTATCCCTGAGCCTTTCGGCCCCACTGTTCTAACCAGTCAGGTGGGGGTGCTGTGGTTCCGGATTGAAGTCAGCGGAAAACCAAGGCATGTCTTAGAAGCCGGAGTGGGGTCCAATGCCATTGAAAAATGTTTCCCTTTGATCCAGTCTTTACGAAACCTTGAAGAAGAACTCAATCATTCTCATGTACCTGAAGAATATAAGGATTTTAGCCACCCTTTAAATCTCAATGTCGGAATCATCAGGGGCGGAGACTGGCCTTCCACTGTAGCTGCCTTTGCCGGTTTTGACTGCCGAATGTCTTTCTTCCCGGGAATGAGCTTTGATAAAATAAAAGAGGTCATCATCAGAACCATTGCAAAAAGCGCCCAGAAAGACCCCTGGCTCAGACTTAATCCTCCACGAACAACATTTTTTGGATTCAGGTCTGAAGGTCACACCATAAGCCAGGACACCCCGGCTTTGTCCATGCTGTCAAAGTGTCACAAAGACATTGCAGGCGAACCCGCGGACAAGTATATAGCTACCTGCACCACAGATCTCAGAGCTTTCATGTCCTTTGGAAAAGGTCAGGCCACCTGCTTTGGACCAGTTGCAGAACGTATTCACGCAGAAAATGAAAAAGTCAACATTGAAAGCATTATTCATACAGCCAGGGTCTATGCCCTGTTTCTGTCCCGGTGGTGCGGGCTTTGTTCTTGATCTTCAACCTGAGATTTTTAAGTCTTAAACCTTGAACCCTGAACCAAAAAACAATGGAGGCATTTCATGCAGGAAGTGGTTATAGTCGGTTATTTGAGAACTCCATTTTCCAAGTCCAAACCCAAAGATCCGATCAAGGATGTCTTCCACCAGAAAAGAGCTGATGAACTCATGGCCCTTCTTTTGCCGGAACTTGTTAAAAAGTCAGGCATAGATCCGGAGATAATTGAAGACTTTATCATTGGCTGCGCCTTAGGTGTGAACGAACAATGGACATATGGCGGCAGAACCCCTCTTTTCCTGGCCAATCTTTCTCCAGCCACCCCTGCCAAATTCATTGATCAGCAATGCGGCTCCAGCATGGCAGCCCTGCATACCGGTTATTTAGAAATAGCCGGTGGATTTGCCGATACAGTTCTTGTAGCTGGCATGGAGCACATGACCAGAGTTCCCATCGGTCCCAAGCTCTACTCTTCAGGATGGGCAGACATAAATCAAAATCTATTCACTAACCCAGAATATAATAATTGGGACATGGAAACCACCATGAACATGGGGCTTACAGCTGAAAATCTGGCCATGAAAACCGGCATTGTTAGAGAAGAAATGGACTTGTGGGGGGTCAACTCCCACAAGCGGGCCGCCTTGGCCCAGGAACAGGGCTTTTTCAAGGGAGAAATCATGCCTGTTCCGGGTAACCTGGAAAACGGAGAACCAATAATGGTGGAGCGGGATCAGTGCATCCGGCCTGATGCCAGCCTGGAGTCCATGAGCGGACTCAAACCAGCTTTCAGGGAAAACGGAGTCATAACAGCGGGCAACTCATCTCCTCTGAACGCAGGAGCCAGCTCCATGCTTCTCATGTCAAAACAAAAGGCCTTAAGCCTAAGAGTCAAACCTCTGGCCAGGATAAAATCCCTGGGCTTTGCTGCGGTTCATCCTACAGTTATGGGTGAAGCACCCGTACCTGCTGCCAGGAGAGCTCTGGAGCACGCAAAGATTAACCCGGAAGACATTGACTTCTGGGAAATCAATGAAGCCTTTAATGTTGTGGTGTTGAATATGATCCAGGAACTGGCAATTAAAAATGACAAAGTAAATATAAAAGGCGGAGCTGCCGCCATTGGTCACGCCATGGGCGCAACAGGAATACGCCTGGTAGGCACCCTGGCCAGGATACTTGAACTTGAAAATGCCAGTCTTGGCTGCGCTGCTGCCTGTATAGGCGGAGGCCAGGGGGTGGCCACAATAATAGAAAAAGTATAATATTTCCGGCATCCGGAGCACACAATGAACACTTTCTATCTGTGCATGGCCTTATTTTTGGCGCTGAACATTCTGGCAGGACTATGGCGAGTAATGGCAGGCCCCAAGCCCGAAGACCGAATGGTAGCGGCCCAGCTTTTCGGCAGCACAGGCGTTGCGACCTTGCTTCTTTTATCTCAAGCCCTTGATTCACCATACATAAAAAACGCAGCCTTAGTCTTTGCCCTGCTCACAGTCATGGCGGTCCTGGCTTTTGTACGCAACACTTCCTATGGCCTGAAGCAGGATAAAAAAAATGAATCTTTTTGAAATCCTGTCCATTATCTTCTGCCTTTGCGGAGGCTTCTTCTTCCTGGGAGGCACTGTTGGGCTGATACGTTTTCCAGACACATACAGCAGGCTTCATGCATTGACCAAAGCTGACAATCTAGGACTTGGTTTTATTGTTTTGGGATTAATCATGGTCAGCAGCTCCATGCCGGAAATTGTCAAACTCATACTTATATGGCTTCTGGCCCTGATTGGCAGTTCCAGTGCATGTTATTTTATCGGCAACCACATGCACCAATCAAACAAACCTCAAAGCATTCAAGATGAATCTGATTTTTGATTTGATTATTGCAGTCTGTCTTGTGGGAATATCCATGCGTATTATCTTCGCCAGGGGACATTTCCAGGCCATAGTGCTTTTCATTACTTATGGACTGTTTCTGGCCCTGGCCTGGACCAGGCTCAATTCTCCGGATATCGCCATTGCTGAGGCTGCTGTAGGTGCCGGCCTCACCGGAGTACTGCTAATGGACACACTGGGAGCAATAAAAACTTCCGAAGAAAAAAAAATGCGGATAAAAGTTCCCTTAAAACTTGCGGTCATGTCCATTGTATTGGTTATTGTTCTGGGATACTCGGCCCTGCAGATACCTTCTGATTTTTCAGGACTAAGCCTGACTGTTCATAATGCCATGCCTCTTTCCGGACTTGAATATTCTGTAACCGCGGTCCTCCTGGACTTTAGAAGCTATGACACCTGGTTAGAACTTGGGGTTCTTCTGACTGCAGTAATAGGCGTTTTAACTGTTCGCCGCAGAAACAGCCTTACAGGCTCTGCACTTCCTGCTCCGGCCGAACCTGTAGGCAGATGGATAATCAAAATCCTTTTGCCCTTTATGGTCATAATCGGCGGATATTTGCTATGGCTTGGGGCATTTGCCCCGGGTGGGGCTTTTCAGGCCGGGGTTGTTCTGGCCGGGGCCGGAGTCATGCTCTGGCAGGCAGGGCACCCTTGCCTTGCAGTATTGTCCAATTCGAGCTGGAGATTACTTCTATGTTTGGGATTCAGCACCTTTCTCATTCTGGCAGCATCCTCTCTTTACTATGCAGACCAGATGCTCACTCATCCTCAGATCAAAGCCTGGATTCTGGGAATTGAATACGCTGCTACCATCTCCATTGCCATCTGTCTCATCAGCCTGATCCAGGCATCTCCTAATTCAAAATTAGACAAGGTGAGCTAATGACAACTTTTGCCATATACTCAATTACAGCTGTAGTACTCTTTTGCGTGGGACTTATGGGGCTTGCTGTCCACCCAAACCTTCTACGCAAGATTGTCTGCCTCAATATCATGGCTGGTGGCGCTTTTCTTTTTCTCATCAGCTTAGCTTATAATAGCCAGGGGCCGGAAATGGACCCAGTGCCACAGGCCATGGTGCTCACTGGAATTGTTGTGGCAGTCAGTGCTACATCCTTTGCCCTGTGCCTGACCAGGATGATCAAAGAAAGAACCGGTCAATGTCATCTCGAAGGTAGTGACAAGGATAAAGATAACTGATGCCTGAACTGCTGATTCTCATTCCATTCAGCGCGGCCATCCTGAGCTTTGTCATTCCTGAAAAATTCCGGAAATGGATTGGTCTCACTGCTGCCCTGTTTATCCTGGTCTCATCCCTGGACCTGAACAAAAAAATATATACCAATGGAATTCAGAGGCTCAACCTTGGAGGGTGGGACCCACCCTTAGGCATTGCTCTGAACATTGACGGACTCTCCATAATCTTCACTTTGCTTACCGCTACAGTAGGTTTTATGGTCAGCCTGTACAGCATCTGGTATTTTTCAAAAGGAGAGCAAGCTGAACAGGACGGATACTTCTGGCCTTTATGGCTGCTTTTATGGGGAGGCCTTAATTCTCTGTATTTTGTCGCAGATATTTTTAACGCTTATGTTGTCTTGGAACTGATCAGTATAAGTGCAGCAGCCCTTGCCGCCTTAAATGGAAATGCATCATCTCTTAAGGCTGCCCTGAGATACTTCCTGATAGCCATGGCCGGTTCCATGACCTTTCTCATGGGTATCGGATTCATCTTTGCACAGACAGGCTCCCTTGATATGCAGACTGTGGCTGCTGCAGAACAACATGGCCCTCTCATGTTCAGTGCCATTGGACTGATAACTTTGGGCCTGATTATGAAGACAGCTTTAGTTCCTTTTCACTTCTGGCTTCCACCAGCCCATAGCGAGGCTCCTGCCCCTGTAAGTGCCATACTGTCTGCCTTAGTCATCAAGGGTTCATTTTTTCTGATTTTAAGATTCTGGTTCTGTGTATTTCATGAAGCTCAGGCCATGTATTATACTTCATTGCTCCTGGGTGTTTCCGGAGTTACAGCAGTATTATGGGGATCATACCAGGCCCTGATCCAAAGCAGACTTAAAATGATTATAGCGTACTCCAGTGTCAGCCAGATTGGCTATCTGTTTATTCTTTTCCCTTTGATGTTTATGAGTGCAGATCCTTATTGGAAGCTTGAAGCCTGGACAGCCTGTATTTTCCAGACCATATCCCACGGCCTGGCCAAAGCAGCCCTGTTCCTGGCTGCAGGCAATCTTATTCAATCATGCGGAACTGATCATATCAAGTCCATGCGCAATATTGCAGGCTCGCTGCCTATGACTACCTTTACCCTGGGACTGGCCGGAGTCAGCCTGATGGGTCTGCCTCCCAGCGGAGGTTTTGTAGCAAAATGGATGCTTCTGCAGTCCATTCTTACCAGCGGTCAGTGGTGGCTGGCCATTGCCCCGGTCCTTGGCGGCCTCTTAACAGCAGCATATATATTCAAAATCCTTTCCAGCACATTTGTGTCAGACCAGAAAGGTCCTCAAAAAAGAAACATATCCTTTTTCATGGAAAAATCTGCCCTGATCCTGGCCCTTTTATCCATACTCATGGGCTTTAGAGCAGAAGAAATCAGTTTTCTTCTCCAGGAAAGGATGAGTTTTGACCTTTCAGGGGGATATCTGCCATGAATCTGGACATCTGGCTCCCTGCGCTGGTTCTGCTTAGTTCACTTTTTACTGGAATAATAATCTTCTTCCTTAACGAACAGAGCGTCAGACTGAGAACAACCCTGAACCTTCTGGGGGCATGCATAAAAGTTGCTGCTGTTCACTTCATGGCCTATAGACTCTTTGTTCTCGATATCATCCATGAAATGAGCTTCAACATGGGACTGGGATTTGACTTTGTAATTCGGGTAGACTTTTTATCCCTGATGTTTTTAAGTCTTTCCAGTAATTTATGGCTGGTAACCACTTTATACGCTATTGGTTATCTGGAAAAATCTCCCAACAGGAGTCGTTTTTTTGGTTTTTTCAGCCTTTGCGTTACGGCAAGCACTGGCATTGCCATGGCAGGCAATCTCATCACTTTTTTTATCTTCTATGAATTCCTGACCCTGACCACATACCCCCTTGTAGTACACAGGGAGACCAAGGCAGCATTAGATGCCGGACGAACCTACCTCTGGTACACCATCCTTGGCGGTTCCATACTTTTTGTAGGGGTTGTCTGGCTGCAGGTCCTGGCAGGCCCCCTTGATTTTGTGGATTCCGGAGTATTGCAATCCCTTGGAAACGAGCATTACTTTTCTTTAAAAACAATTTTTACCCTGCTGATCATTGGCCTGGGTGTCAAGGCAGCACTAATTCCCTTGCATGGATGGCTTCCTGTGGCCATGATTGCCCCTGCTCCAGTATCCGCTCTGCTTCATGCCGTTGCTGTGGTTAAGGCAGGTGCCTTTGGCATTGTCAGGGTTGTATTTGACGTATTTGAAAGGGATTTTGCAGGAAGCCTTGGCCTTCTTGAACCCCTGGCAATCATAGCCGCTATTACCATTATCTATGGCTCCATCCGTGCTCTGACTCAGACAGATTTGAAAAAGAGACTGGCCTACTCTACGGTCAGTCAAGTATCCTACATAACCATTGGAGCGGCAATGATTGCCCCGTTTTCTACTGTTGGGGCTATTGTGCATCTTGTTCACCAGGGAATAATGAAAATAACCATGTTTTTTTGCGCAGGAAATATTGCTGAAACTCTGGGACTGCATAATATCCGTGAACTTAAAGGGATTGCCCGGCGTATGCCTCTGACAGCCGCCATGTTCACCATAGCAGCATTCGGCATGATCGGCGTTCCTCCCATGGCCGGATTTATCTCAAAATGGTACCTTGGGATGGGAGGATTAGACAGTGCCAACTCATGGGTATTGGGAGTTCTTATACTCAGCAGCATTCTCAATGCAGCATATTTTTTGCCTGTAGTCCATACCATGTGGTTTGAAAAGCCGGACAGGGAATGGAAACCCCTCCGCAAAAGCAGATATGAAGCTCCCTGGATGCTCCTTGCTCCGCCAGCATTCACTTCCGGGGCAGCTCTTCTTGCCGGGCTATTTGCAGCCTGGGAATGGAGCCC
>PWPY01000314.1 GCA_003558575.1 Desulfonatronovibrio sp. | reverse complement strand
GAGACAATAATTGCCCGTAAAAGCAAATAATAATTAGATATGACTGAGAAAAGCGGCCCAAGACATAAAGGATTTTACATCCTGCCCAACCTGCTGACAACAGCCAGTATGTTTATTGGCTTTATGGGCATATTATGGGCCATTGAAGGGCGTTTTGAACTTACAGCGCTGGCAATCCTTGCAGCCTGCGTTTTTGATGGTTTAGATGGAAAAATTGCCAGGCTGACCAATTCCACTTCTGACTTTGGAATTCAGTTTGATTCCCTTGCAGACCTGGTTTCGTTCGGTGTTTGTCCTGCGTTAATGATTTTTTTATGGCAAACACACGCTTTTGATCAGGTGGGACTTGCCGTGGCTTTTTTATTTATGGCCTGCGGAGCTTTGAGGTTGGCCAGATTTAACCTGCAGACCAAAAATCTGCCCAAGAAGTTTTTTCTTGGGATGCCCATACCTGCGGCAGCCTGTACTCTTGCCACCTTTGTGCTGTTCAGTTCATATCTTCCTCCCAACATAAGCCCGGTTATTTTTGCCAAGGTAACACTTGCTCTTACCTTTATTTTAAGCCTGCTTATGATCAGCAAGGTTAAGTACGCCTCTTTCAAAGAAGTTGAAATGATCAGGCTTCATCCCTTTTCTTCTACAGTTACAGCCATCATGATTTTTGTTCTGGTGGCATCCGAACCCAAATTTATCCTTTTTCTCTTTTTCATTACCTATGTATTTTCCGGCCTGATTTATACCTATCTTTACCTGCCCCTACGCAGGCCAGCCAACCTACGGGAGCCCAAACGGAGCTCTCATAATAATTAAATTTTTCATATCAGAGTTTTGGTAGACTCTTTTTTAAAGTTACTTGATAGTTTGGCTTTGTTCGGCAAATACCTGAGTGGATATTATCCCGGCATAAGTAATTGCTTCCATCTCAAGTCAAGTGGGTGCCGGGTCCCGGGCGTTCCAGGCTTGAGAGCTTTTAAGTAATATAATTTATAATTTTTAAGGAGATATAGCATGTCAGATAAAGTATATATTTTTGATACTACGTTGCGTGACGGTGAACAGTCACCTGGAGCCACCATGAATTTGCGGGAAAAACTCCGTCTTGCCAGGCAGTTGGAGAGAATGGGTGTGGATATTATTGAAGCCGGCTTTCCTGCGGCAAGCCATGGTGATTTTGAGTCAGTGGCAGAGATTGCTCAGTCAGTTAAGAATTGCAGAGTGGCCGGGCTTTGCCGTTCTGTAAAAGGTGATATTGACGCTGCATGGGGAGCAATAAAAAATGCTGAAGCCCCAAGAATTCATACCTTTATTGCAACTTCTGATATTCATATGAAATATAAGTTAGGCAAATCCAGAGATCAGGTTCTGGAAATGACCAGGGAGTCTGTATCGTACGCTGCATCCTTATGTTCAGATGTAGAGTTTTCAGCGGAAGATGCCTCCAGGTCTGAACCTGAATTTCTGGCCAGAGTGGTTCAGGCGGCTATTGAAGCCGGAGCAAAGACCATAAACATTCCTGATACTGTAGGATATGCCCAGCCTCAGGAATATGGGGAACTTATCCGCTATCTTATAGATAATGTTTCTAACAGTCATAAAGCAATCTTCAGTGTACACTGCCATAACGATCTTGGCCTTGGAGTTGCCAATACATTGGCGGCCATCAAGGCAGGAGCCAGACAGGCTGAAGTCACCCTGAGCGGAATCGGAGAGAGGGCTGGCAATGCTGCCATGGAAGAAGTGATAATGGCCCTTAATGTTAGAAAGGATTATTATGGACTGGAAACCCGAATTGACACAACCCAGATTTATCCTTCATGCAGGTTGCTTTCCATGATTATCGGTCAACCTATCCCTCCCTACAAGGCGATTACCGGGGCCAATGCCTTTGCCCATGAGTCCGGGATTCACCAGGATGGCATGCTTAAAAACAGACAGACCTATGAAATCATGACCCCAGACAGTATTGGCAAATCTTCCAGCGATATTGTCATTGGTAAGCATTCTGGGCGTCACGCTCTTAAAAGCAAGCTTGACGAATTAGGATACAAGCTCACAGAAGAGCAATTATCCCAGGTTTTTGAGGCTGTTAAAAGCCTTGCTGATAAGAAGAAACAAGTTTTTATTGAAGATGTTGAAGCTGTTGTTCTGGAAGAAGTTTACCGTATACCTGATAAGTTCAAGCTTAAATATCTGAGCTCCATGTCTGGAAATATGGCCATTCCAACGGCTGCCTTAAAGATGGAAGTCAGGGGAGAAGAAAAGCAGTTGTCTGATTTTGGTGTAGGTCCCATTGATGCTGTTTTTAATACTATTGATCGCTTAGTTGAAAGAAAGCCCAGACTTTTGCGCTATTCGGTCAATGCCATAACCGGCGGCACAGATGCACAGGGAGAGGTTACAGTTAAACTGGAGGAAAATTCTATTACTTCAGTGGGTCGTGCTTCTGATCCTGATATAATTGTTGCCAGTGCCAAGGCGTATATTAATGCCTTGAACCGCATAGCCAAAAAAGAAAGTGATTCTGAAGATAAAATCAGTTCCAGTGATTCTGGAACTCCTTAATAACAGCAGACAGGTGATTTTTTCAATACATAGGAGGCAATTATTGTGGCAATGACATTAGCTCAGAAAATACTTCAGAAACACAGTTCTGACCAGGTAAAAGAAGCTGGTCAGATTGTCCGGGCCAGGACCAGCATGGTTCTGGCTAATGATATTACAGCTCCCTTATCCATAGATTCCTTCAGAAAGATGGGTGCTAAAAAAGTGTTTGATCGTGAGAAAGTAGCCCTGGTTTGCGATCATTTTACTCCCAACAAGGATATTGATTCAGCTGAACAGGTTAAAAAAGTCAGAGAATTCGCTAAGGAAATGGATGTGGTTCACTACTATGAAGGCGGCAATGTCGGGGTTGAACATGCCCTGCTTCCGGAATTAGGACTTGTGGGTCCTGGTGATATTGTAGTTGGTGCAGACAGTCATACATGCACTTATGGAGGACTCGGGGCCTTTGCCACTGGGATGGGCAGTACAGATATTGCCGCAGCAATGGCTCTGGGCGAAACCTGGTTTAAGGTTCCAGAAACCATAAAGGTCAATATTTCTGGTCAGCATGATAAATATATAACTTCCAAGGATCTTATTCTTCATCTTATTGGACTGATAGGTGTTGACGGCGCTTTATATCGGGCGCTGGAGTTCACTGGCCCTGTAATTTCTGATATGGAGGTTGAAGGGCGGATGACCATGGCCAATATGGCTATTGAGGCTGGGGGAAAAGTAGGGCTGTTTCCTGCGGATGCCAAAACAGTAGATTACTGCAGAAGTAATGGTTTTGCCAATCCAGAGGAAATATATCCGGATGAAGGTGCAGTATACTGCCGTGAGGTTAACATTGACGTAACAGGAATGGCTCCGCAGATTGCCTGTCCACACCTGCCTGATAATGTCAAATCAGTAGATGAGCTTATAAACATAAGGCTGGACCAGGTGGTTCTCGGATCGTGTACCAACGGGCGTATCTCAGACTTGCGTCAGGCAGCTGAAATAATAAAAGGTCATAAGGTGCATAAGGATGTACGTTTTATTGTTTTGCCTGCCACTCCCAAAATTTATGAACAGGCATTGGACGAAGGCTTGCTGAGCATTTTTATTAAAGCCGGAGCCATTGTTGGTCCTCCCACCTGCGGGCCTTGTCTTGGGGGGCATATGGGGATTCTTGCTGCTGGTGAAAAATGTCTCGCTACAACCAACCGCAATTTTAAAGGGCGTATGGGAAGCTTAGAGAGCGAAGTTTACCTTGGTTCACCTATTGTGGCCGCAGCTTCAGCAGTAGCAGGAGAGATTATTCATCCTGCCAGGATGTAATATTCCTGATGATTTAAACAATCTGTTAAGTATGGAGAAAATTTATGAATTATGCAGGCAAAGCCCATAAGGTGGGAGATCATATTGATACTGATGCCATAATTCCAGCGAGGTTTCTAATAACCACAGATCCTGTGGAGTTGGGCAGCAATTGTTTTGAAGGCCTGGAAAACGGCTGGGTTAAAAGGGTAAAGCCCGGAGATATACTGGTAGGGGGAAAGAACTTTGGGTGCGGATCATCCAGGGAGCATGCGCCCATAGCTATTCTCGGAGCAGGGATGCCTGTGGTAATAGCTCATAGTTTTGCCAGAATTTTTTATCGCAATGGTTTTAATATGGGCCTGGTCCTTCTGGAAATTGGTGATGATATTGAAAAGATTTCTGATGGAGATGAGTTAGAAGTGAATGCCAAAGAAGGCGCCATAAAAAATCTGACAACCAATGCTGAAATCAGAAGTCTTCCAGTACCGGAATTTATGGCTGAGATTTTAGATAGAGGCGGCTTGGTTAATTATGTTCGCGATAAAGTATCTTAAAAGCTATCTGTTTTATTAATTAAGATTCTTAAGGGGATAAATATTATGTTGATGAAGATATGTGTTCTGGCTGGTGATGGAATTGGAACAGAAATAATGGAGCAGGCGCAAAAGGTTTTAAGCGTTGTTGCGGACAAATATAATCATGAACTGGAACTCAGTTATGGCGCCATAGGTGGACATGCCATTGACACTGAAGGCGTTCCTCTACCTCAGAAGACTGTTGATTCCTGCAGAGGTGTTGATGCCATTCTTCTTGGCGCGGTGGGTGGTCCCAAATGGGACAATATTGAAAAATCCATCAGGCCTGAACGCGGACTTCTTGGTATCAGGAAAGAATTTGATCTTTTTGCTAATTTGCGTCCCGCAATTCTTTATCCTGAACTTAAAAACGCTTCCCTTCTTCGTCCGGATATTGTGGAAAAAGGAATTGATCTTCTGGTGGTCAGAGAACTGACCAGTGGGATATATTTTGGAGAACCCAAAGGTGAAGAAGTCAGAAACGGCAAGAGAGTTGCCTTTAACACCATGATTTATTCAGAAGATGAAGTCAGGCGTGTGGCAAAAATAGCCTTTGATACAGCCCGTAAAAGACGCTCCAAGGTCTGTTCTGTGGATAAGGCCAATGTTTTAGATGTGTCCCAACTATGGAGGGAAGTTGTTCTTGAGGTGGCAAAAGATTATCCTGATGTTGAACTGACCCACCTTTATGTGGACAACGCTGCCATGCAATTAGTGCGTGATCCTTCACAATTTGATGTTATTGTTACTTCCAACCTGTTTGGAGATATACTTTCAGATGAGGCAGCTGTAATTACCGGTTCTCTCGGTATGCTTCCATCAGCATCCATGGGGCTGGAAAATCCGGCCCTTTATGAACCAATTCATGGTTCTGCTCCGGACATAGCAGGTAAAGATTTAGCCAATCCTCTGGCGACAATCCTTTCTGTAGCCATGATGCTCAGGCATACCTTTGCTCTTAATGATGAAGCTCAGGCCATTGAAGATGCTGTAAAAAGGGTTCTGGCCAAAGGATTTCGCACTGGTGATATTATGTCTCCTGGCATGGAGCAGGTGGGATGCACTGAGATGGGGGGCTTGGTTGTCAGGGAGCTTTCCTGATTGGCCGGATAGTGATATTTTTACAGAAAGAGATTTTGCCACGAAATTGCACGAAAACACTTTAAAAGAATTAGGTTTTGTATGTTTATTGTTATGTAGTTTTCACCCGGAAAGAAAGACTTTCCGGATGGAAACTATGTAACTGTTCAGAATGTGGTGAAGAGTTAGATTTTTATTTTAGTGTGGGGTAGTGTTCTTTCGTGGCTGCTAATTTTTTTGTTAATCTTTTCGGTTAGTTGTTAGAGAGTTGCTGGAAATTTTTAAAATCAGTTTTGATATCAATACATTGAATACTATTTTAAATTATTTTTCTGTATGTACAGTCAGATCATGGTTCGCGGCTGTATTGTTGTTTGTCATATTTTTTACTGTTCTATCAGCAGGCACCCATGCCCAAACTCCTCCTGTGAGAGAACTTTCCAGTGGCTGGTATAACAGACCTCCCTACCAGATGCTTGAGGGTACCGGATCAAGTAACATAATTACCGGCTTAGAAATAAAGGCTGCTTATGAACTTTTTGAAAGTGCCGGTTATCAGGTTTCTTTTGAACCCATGACTTGGTCTGAGATGCTGGCCTCCCTTAAAGCCGGCAGTATCGATTTTGTAATGGGTGCTTATTATGACAAGAGTCGAACTGAATACTGCTACTATTCCATACCTTACCGTTTTGAGAGAAATTCTGTTTATATTCATAAAAAGATTCCAGGGACTGACAAGATAGAAAGTATGGATGATCTTTTGGTATTTCTAAAAGAAAATTCATTACGAATGGCTGCCATCGGCAAAGTTGATGAATACATATATGGTTCAGATTCATTTGTTGAATTTTTAGAATCTTCACCTGAAAGTTTAACTTTTGTTCCTTCCAGAGGATACAATGAAAGTATGAATCTGGTTTCCCAGGGACATGCAGATTTCTTTGTTGCCAATCCGGTCATTGCTGACAGGATTATTGCCAGAACAGGTCATACCAGCCAGATTAAAAGGCTTGAGCCTGAATTATGGAAGCTTATTTCACGTTATTTCGCAGAAGATGAAAAAAACAGGGCAATGCCTGTAAGCTCGGCCCAATCTGAGAACCTGCACAATCAATTTCTCTATCTTGGTACAAAGTTGCGCGAGTCCCTGAATCAGGCAGCGGCTGAGCCTTTAACCAACAAAAGTATGCAAAGATATAAAGAGTGCAGGGCACGTTTGAAAATTGCTATATCAGTAGAAAATATACTTTATCTCTATATTTCTCAGTTCTCTGAAAAAAGCGGCAAAGGGTCTGAAAAGGCGAGAGATCTTGCACTTATTATCAATGAAAGCCTCAAGGGAATTATTGAGGCTGCCTGCTGGGCCATAGAATCTGGAGATATTATGGACTTTTCCATGCTCGAGGGCTTAACTTTAAGCCATCAGGAGCGCTTTAATGAGATACGCGCCAGGTATGGAGATGATAGCCTGCAAAAACAGGATCTGGCCCTTAAGACTGCTTTGCAGGCTACCCACAGGATTGAGAGAATAACGTATCTGCTGGGTGATTATGTTTTATTGCGTTTATCTAAAAAGGAGACAGGAGCTGGATCGTCATCCAACAGAAAAATGCAGCAAAACAATCTTTTGTCCTGAATAGAATTATGAGCCAGAGTAGATCAGCGCGAGACGATATTCTGTTCCATGAAGACCAATGGTGGTCCAGATGATTTCTTTGTTCACAGTTTGCTCCAGAAATTTGTCCAGAAAATGATATTGACCTTGTCCGTCGGACTTTCTGACAACTTTGTGGGCAATTTCAATCAGTGATGGAAAATCTTCAAACATGGGATCAGTAAAAGTATTCTTTCCTATTTCTTCTTCATTGAAATCATAAACAATGGTGCCGTCTGTCTGAAGAACGAGCATTTCCAAAGGAAAATTGTATACCTTTGGTTCAATAACTTTGGCAAAAAAATCCGGCTTAATAAGTATGCTTACAGATCCTGTGAATTTCCCGTCAGAATCAAAAACAGGATGTTCCAGGTCAATGCTTACAAACCCTTCGACCATGGGTATTGCCTGGCTTAAAACAGGCTCCTGTGTCGCATGCAGCCGAATGATCTGTTCCTGATTGCTTATGTCTTTCCCAATTACTTCATTGTAAATATCAGGAGCCACATTTACAATGGTTCCTTTTTTATCAACAGTAACTGAGTTATAGGCATAAGGATTTTGATCATACAGATTCTGAATGATCTTAAAGGCCTCAGTTCCAGTAAGGCCGGTTTGAGAAAGTTTTTGCGCAGCTCCTGCAATACTCTGGTCCATCTGGATAAGTATTTCTGACAATTCTTCCTTAGCTGTCTTCAAAAGCATGGGAAATTGAAACTCGGCTATTTTAAATTCGCCTTCAGATATTTCCTTGTAAAGATATGGGTATGAAGCATCGCCATGAGCACTG
>PWPY01000275.1 GCA_003558575.1 Desulfonatronovibrio sp. | reverse complement strand
GAACCCCCCCCCCGATGTCTGAATGCTTGCGGATAAGCTTAGCTAATGCCTTGAGCACGTCATCACCAATAAGATGTCCCCAAACATCATTAATATTCTTAAAGTTATCAACGTCTATCATCAAAAGAGACATGGAACGCTCTGATGCAAGATGAGCCTCTACTGTTGTTTGAAGATACTCATCAAAATAACTTCGGTTGTACAGGTTTTTCAACAGGTTGTCGTATTTGGCGATGTCCTCAAGACTCTTTGCTTTGCTTTCCCAGTCCGTGGCTTCTTTACGGGTATCAGCAACTATTTTTGTTATGGTTCCCCTGATATACTGAATAATATGATCCGGGTCCTGCTGGTTTTCAATATCAGTAATGGTTTTTTCACTGAAGTCGTTGAGTTCATCACTCTGGCGATTGACGCTTTTTTTGAACTCGCCTGCAAGGATCTGAATCTGCCTGATCAGGGTATTGGTAAAATTCTTTTCATTATCGAGCTTTTGCTCCACCAGCTTTACATCATTGCATATGGAATCAGTAAAACTGCTTTGAATCTCTTTAATTATCAAATCCAATTGATCTTCAGAAAAATCTTTCTTTTCAATGGTTTCAAGAACCATTCTCTGCAATGCGTACTTCTGGTTAGAACTGATAATATCCATTCTGGAAATCAGATCCCTTACAAAAAGAATTATTCCCATCCATTCTGCAATATTCTGAATTCCCAGCCTGTGCAAAGTATTGCTTAGCTCTTCATAGTTTAAGGGAACACATTGGGCTTTACTCATTTTGACTCACCGTATCTGTTGAAAGTTTCTGACAAGACGGACAGATACATGATGTTCTGCCAGCCACTTTGCGGGTTTCAACCATTGTCTGACAATGAGGGCAGCACTGGCCCTTTTTACCGTAAATAAGAAACTTTTCCTGAAACATACCTGAATAACCCAGGGCGTTTCGATAATCGCGAAAGGAACTTCCGCCTGCTTCAATTGCTTGGTTTAAAACCTGGACAAGACCATGGTAAAGCTTTTTCAGGTCCTCTTTACCTACTGCACAGCCTGGAGTTTCCGGGTGGATGCCTGCCATGAAAAGAGATTCATCAGCATAGATATTCCCGATACCGGCAATAACTCTTTGATCCAGCAACAGAGCCTTGATTCTGCTTTTTCTACCACTGAAAATTTTTATGAACTCATTTTCAGAAAGATGCAAGGGTTCAGGCCCCAATTGTGAATAAAACCTCCACGCTAAAAGCCCGGACTTATCAAAGAGGGCGCAATAGCCGAATTTACGCATATCCTCAAAAAAAATTCTGGAGCCATCATTTAAACTGAAGATCAGATGGGTATGCTTATCTATACTTTGCCCGTCCTGGGGAAGCCAGACTTTTCCTGTCATTTTAAGATGAAAAACCAAATGTAGATCAGGTTCTAAATCAAAAATCAGAAGCTTGGCCCTTCTCCAGACCCGGACAATGGTTCTGCCTGAAACCTGTTTTTCAAACTGCTCCAGGTCTGTGTGTAATATTCCGGCATACCTGATTGTAACTTGGACGATTGTCTTATTTAAAACCAGTGGTTCAATCCCCCTGGCAATGGTTTCAACTTCAGGCAATTCTGGCAATTTTTATCTCCTGGAAGACAAAATGGTTCAGACTGGGTAACTGTTCAGCATGTTCGAACAAGAAAAACTGGACCCCGGATCTGGTCCGGGGTGACGGTTAAAGCAAGCTGTTACTCTTTACCGTCATTCCGGCGAAAGCCGGAATCCAGAGCCGTTGAATAGCCATATTACATATGTGGTGAACAGTTACATAACAGTCAGACTTTAGTAACCTACACATCTATTGCAGCAACAAAAAACAAGTAAAGTTTAGTTGATGCAATGCACACTATTTTTTGTCGCTGGGTAGCAGGCGCATCCCATACGATGTTCTCCATGCTATAATGAGTAAGAGTTTTTCACCATGAAGGTAGAATTCTTCTGCTTTAAAAATAAGTCTAAGTTCTCATTTCTTTTATTGGGTTGCAGGCATTGCCCGCATTAGTCTAATATTAATGAACTCTTTGCGACCATTTCTCAAAACTTCCATTACCATTTCCCTGTCACCTTGAGCAGCATTTACTGCAGCATGGTGCAGATCAGCCATGGACGAGATGTGTTTTCCATCGACTTTGACTATCTCATCATGTTTTTCAAGACCTGCATTCTCTGCCAGACTCCCTTTTACAACACCTGTAACCATGACTTGCCCATCTTCTTCTGAGGCCACAATGCCAAGGCGCATCCCGGATCTCACAGGGGGACAGAAGAAATGATACGGATTATCAGAAGTTATCATTTCTAATGATCTAACCGGAACAATACTGGTAACCCTGGCATGAGGCATAAGGCTGCGCAATCTATGCTCGATACCATAACCTTTTTTCACATGCATAGTTCCTGACAGAATCACTACCGGCTCCTGCCTGTCCTTATGTATCCTGATTGCTTCAGAAGCCATTTTGGTATCCCAGACAGACTGAGCAGCAATAAACCTTTGAAAATAGGGTTCATCTGCCTGAATCATATCCTGATGAAATTCAAACTGCCTTTCAAGGATTTCAACTTGTTCCTGAGGGGGATAAATAATATTTTCCGGTAAAAATGTCTTTTCTTCAAAAGAGAGACTTTCCATGCCGTGCCTGCTGATATTCCTGGTTATTTCCCGGGGTACATTCAAGGCAAATACCGGGACAGAATATTTTCTGGATGTCTCAAAAATCATCCGGTAAAGTTCATAGTCAAAACCCCAGCTCTCATCCCAATGAAGCATCTCACGAAGGTTATCAACATCAATCAATCCTTTATTGAACCTGTCAAGAATATCCTGGCGATCAACACTGACCATTTCCAATCCCAGGGCAAAGGACTTTCCGGTTCGGGACATTTCTTCAATAATCCCGGCCTGCACTTTATGATCACAGGGATTATTATGGGATTCTCCTATGAGAATGAAGTCGTTTCCCTTCATGGCGGAAGCAAGCTCTTTATGACTTAAAGACTCATCAGCTGATGAAAAAAAAGTACCCGGCAACGGGTCCTTTGGAGGACCTGTTACCGGGTACTTGGGAGCACATCCAGCAATCAATATTACCAATAAAAGCAAAAACCTCTTTATCATTCCCACGTCCGCTTATCTTCAATGGGCCTGATCTGTGGAGGCAATGTTCCTGGCGCAAGCACTTTAAGTACCGGCCTGATTTTGATTTTCTCCCTGAATGAATGGAGAAGTTCAGAGTCACGCCTGAAACTTGAGGCCTCAACATAAAGAATCATTTCATCTATTCCGCCTGGGTTGGTGACCTCGATCTGCCATCTCTTAACTTCTTCAAAGACACTCATAACCTGTTCCACCTGATGAGGATAAACAAACATGCCTTTAATCCTGGCAGTTGTATCCACCCTGCCCACAATATTACCAAGACGCGGAGATGTACGGCCACAGGAACATGGAGCATAGTCAATATATGACAGATCACCAGTAGCAAGCCTGATAAGAGGATAGGTCTTGTTAAAAGTTGTTACCACGATTTCACCCACTTCCCCTTCTTTCATGGAAATGCCTGTATCAGGGTGGCAAATTTCTACATATGCCCTGTTGGCCACATGGAGTCCGTTTTTATGAAAACATTCATATCCTATGCAGCCTACATCCGCGGTCCCGTATCCCTGACGCATGATGAGATCAAACTTTTTCTCCAGAGTGGAACGCAGCTTCTCGGAAAACTTTTCACCAGTGACAAATCCCACTTCCAAGAAAAGATCCTTGCGAAGATTAAGCCCTTTTTCCTCGCCCTTCTGGGCCAGGTGCATCAGGTAGCTTGGCGTGCCGACAAAGCCTGTCACCCTCAATTTCTGCATTATTTCTAACTGAGTATTGGTATTACCAGGGCCTGAAGGAACAACTGAACAGCCGATATTGCGCAAAGGTTCCTCAAACATCAATCCTGCAGGGGTCAAATGGTAATTAAAAGTAACCTGAACTATGTCTCCGGTTCTGAAGCCTGAAGCATAAAATCCTTCGGTCCATCCCCAGTAATCATCACTCTTATCTTCGGGATCAAATATTGGTCCCGGGGAGAGAAATATTCGCCTGAGCTCGCCAAGATCCTTGGTCAATAATCCACCAAGACGCGGTCCCATGGACTGAAGAAAGATCAATTCTTTTTTCTTCAGAATGGGAATATGTTTCAAGTCATTGAGGGTCTTAAATTTCTCTACGTTAAACTGGGCCCGATCAAAACGCTTTTTGACATCTTCCGAATATCTGTAAGCATATGTTAAAAGATCTTTAAGCTGTATCTGATAAAACTTCTGTCTTTCGGACTGGTCCAGAACTTCCTTGCGGGTGAGAATTCCTTCAGTACGGTCCTTCCGGGTCATTATACACATCCTCCTTTAAGGATACTTTTCAAGATATATAAAAATTTCATTTTTAGACACTATTTGCTGAAAAATCAAGATAAAATAACCAGGGAATGTCTAACTCAAGAACGGTGTCACTACTAATCAACTTTTCCTCAGGTATTGACTTTGTCACCTTAAGCCAGATAACCAGAGACAGCACTTTATATATGCATTTTTCAAAGGATATTAACCTGAAATGAACAATCATTTTTACAGGCTGAAAAATTAATGGAAATCCCCAACACTTTATTTTACCTCTGCGCGACTGTTCTCGGACTTTGTCTGGGAAGCTTCTACAATGTATGTGTACACCGTTATCTCACAGGAGAATCCATTGTCTGGCCGGGATCTCATTGTCCCAAATGCAGGCACTCTCTCTCCTGGTGGGAAAACATACCCATAATCAGCTTTATCATTCTTAAGGGAAAGTGCAAGACCTGCTCGGAAGCCATTAGCCTGAGATACCCGGTTGTTGAGGCTGTTTCCGGGCTTTTGTCTTTGTTTCTGGCCATGACTTTCGGATTTGGCACAGCCTATTTCATTTATCTGTTTTTTTCAGGACTGCTCATTGTTGCCTCCTTTATTGACCTTGAAATTTTCATTCTGCCGGACATAATAACTATACCCGGAGCTGCTGCAGCCCTGGCTGCAGCTTTTATCCTGCCCATAACCTGGCAGGACGCACTCATTGGCTCCCTTGCAGGATCAGGAATCTTTCTGATTATTCAGAAAAGCTATAAGCTCATAAAAAAAATTGATGGGCTGGGCACAGGAGACATCAAACTCATGCTCATGCTGGGTGCGCTCACTGGATGGCAGGGACTGCCCATTCTTATTCTTACTGCTGCAGTTTCCGGCCTTGCCACATCCCTTTTCTTTCTGAAAAAAACAGACTCCGGCTCCATGATGAAAACTGCCATTCCCTTTGGACCTTTCCTGGCCCTGGGAGCCATTGTGTACATCCTGTGGGGAGAATCTATCTGGATGTGGTACTTATCATCAGTATAAATGACAGGTAGTGGGTAACCCCGTCTGTGACTGTCAAGAGTCGTTGAAGAAAAGTCTTCTTGCCCCGGACATTTAAATATTGCCATTACTCAATATTATATTTATCAGACACAACTAAATTCTCCAGCAATACAAGGAACAAACAATGTATAATACCAAAGACCCCCTGAAGTTATTTGAAAAAAGAGAAAAAGCCATTGCTCATAAAAAATTTCTCCCCGAAGATCTTCTGAAACTTGTGGCTTTTACCTATAAAGAACAGCTCAAAACCTTTGAAAATACCAGTCCAACTATTCCTGAAGACATGGAGATAGCACCTCTTGACCAGGTTTTTTCAGGAAAACCCCTACTGCCCCGTTCTTTTTTTTCATTTGATCTTGAATCTTCTCTAAAACTCTTCAATCTCCTGCTGGACCACTTGGACAGCTGTTCAACTCATCTCAAAGAATCTGCACATACCATTAATGCTGAAATCCGAAAAAATCCCCGTCTGCCCAGGGAAACCTTTGAAAACTATCTCCAGGGAAATGACCAGTTTTTCAGAACATTTGGAGAAAAAAGTCCAGGCAGTCCCAGGACACTCAATTTCCTGACTCAATCTGCCATTACTCCTTCTCTAATTAAAAATGCATCCAGAATATCCATTGCTCTTCCAGTCGACCACACATGGTCCATGGGACATTGCCCCACGTGCGGAAGCCTGCCTTACATCTCAAGCCTTGAAGGCAAGCAGGGGGCAAGGCATATGCACTGCTCATTCTGTCATACATCATACCCCTTTAAAAGAATGATCTGTCCATTTTGTCAGGAAAATAAAAGCGAATCTTTTGAGTATTTCACGGTCAAAGAACACCCTGGATTCAGGGTCGATGTATGCAAAAAGTGTAATATGTACATTAAAACCACTGATTTCAGGGAAATGGACAGAAAGCACCTGCATGTATTAGATGATCTTGAGTCACTGACAATGGATATAATGGCTGGGAATCAGGGGTATATACGCCCTGTTCTCTCAGCATGGGGATTCTAATCTATTCTGGTTAATGCCTTAAAAAATTCATGACCAGCTTAAAAAATTCAGAAATATACGGCATTGTCCTTGCCGGAGGAAAGAGTACCAGACTTGGGCAGGACAAGACCAGAATTATTATAAACGGCCAGACCTTGCTTGAGAGGATGCTCAGTCTAACTGAACAATTCTGCGACAAAACTTTTTGCGTGGGCAGAGACGCCAGCAGTCAGGGCATAAACTTCCCCTGGATGCTGGATAAGACGCCTGGAATAGGCCCCATGGGAGGCATAATTACTGCTCTTCAAAAACTTAAGGCACCCTGCCTGGTCCTGGCCTGCGACCTCCCTAAGGTCAACCAGGAAATAATTCAGCGTCTTATAATGCACAGGAACCTGTACGGAAAAGACAAGTGCATGACAACTTTTTATCAGAAACGTACAGGCTTTATTGAAGCCTTAGTTTCCATTTATGAGCCGCGCTGCACTGACTTGCTCCTTGCATCCTTGAAACAGGGATGTTACAAACTCAGCATGGCCGTTCCCTATAACTATCGGTGTCACATTGCCTATGGCCCCGAGGAAGAGGAATACTTTTTCAATATCAACTACCCCCATGACCTCAGCAGGTTCAGCAAGGGTAAAGATTCGGTTTTGCGGTGAACCTGTTTAACAGATTTCTGATTTCTGAAAAAGTATCTATTATTCAGTACCCTCACATCAGCCGGGGATATTATATAATGCTTAAGTGTCTGTCCCCAATCATTTTCAGGACAATAATGAAGCCTGTAAATACTTTTTTTACCGGGCTTTGTTTTTTATGCATTTTATTGCCTGGAACACTGTTTTTCTCTTCTTCCGTGACTTTGTCCGGAACTATTTACTATTACCAGGACGAAGATGGGACATTCCACTTCACTGACCTGCCCACATCTGCCAGATACCGTCCATTTGCCGTATTCAGAACCAGAGATCCAAAATCACAGGATGTGATAGATCTGACAAATAAGTATGGCCGCCTTTATTCTGTTGATCCCAGCCTGATCCAGGCCATCATCGAAGTAGAATCCGTATATAACCCCAATGCTGTATCTAAGGCTGGAGCTCAGGGACTCATGCAGATAATGCCTGGAACCCAGAAAGATTTGGGTTTGACAGCCCCTTTTGAACCTGAACCCAATATTGAAGCCGGCACAAAATATTTCAGATACCTGCTGGATCGCTTTGAAAGTCTGCCTCTGGCTCTGGCTGCCTATAACGCAGGACCTTCTCGGGTTGAGCAGTACAATGGCATACCTCCTTTCAAAGAGACCCAGGACTATGTAACAAGGGTTCTTGAACGCTACGCTAAACATCAACAAAATCGGTAAAAAACATGTTTAATCTCCCCAATAGTCTCACCTTTGCCCGCATAGGCAGTATTCCTTTAATTGTTCTGCTTTTGTATTTTCCAGGAAAAATCACTGCAGCCCTGGCCATGCTTGTTTTTATTGCTGCATCCCTTACTGACCTCTTAGACGGAATTATTGCCAGAAAGTATAATATGGTTACAACCATGGGTAAGTTTTTAGACCCCCTTGCCGATAAGTTACTTATTGCGTCTGTAATGATAATGCTGGTAGCCAAT
>PWPY01000341.1 GCA_003558575.1 Desulfonatronovibrio sp. | reverse complement strand
TCTTCAATATGGATATTGAGATTGGCCTGTCTATCATCAATTGATGTGACACTGTGCTCCACAGTGGCATTATAATAACCTTTTCCCCTGTACAGTTCTCTGATTTTAGCCAGGTCTTCACTTATTATTCTGGGGTTGACCACGCTTCCTGTCCGGGTGGTCAGGGTTTCACGTACATCCTTTTCTTTGATTTTGTTTGCGCCCTGAACATTAATGTTCTGGATGCGGGGCTTTTCTTCAACAACAATCAGGATTTCCTTGCCCGATACAGTTTCCTCGATTTCAAAGCGCACATCATCAAAGTAGCCCAGCTCAAAGATCCTTCTGAGCTCATCATTGAGTTTTTCAGGTTCAAAAATGTCTCCTTCCTGGATGCGAAGTCTCAGCAGAATTACATCCGGGTCAAGAATGTCAGCCCCTTGGACATCAATGGATGCTATCCTGTCTTCCTTCAGAAGTTCCTGGTATATTCTGTCAGCCAGCTCCTCAACAGCAGGAAGAATGTTGATCACCCCTTCCCGAACAATATAAAAGGGAACGGTTTCTTTTTCCCTGAAGGCATCTACTAAGCGAACATCAAGGCTGATATATTCGTCAACTTTGCTGAAGCTTCCATAAACCGCATACCTGCTTTCCACCATCAGGGCCAGACGGGCAGAAGTTTCAATGTCAAGATGAGTCACCTGTTCCTGAGTAATAGCATCCTGGACTTTTTCCAGGTCAGCAGTGTTGAGTCCTTTGTCCTCAAGAGCGCTTATAAGCATGTTGGGCAGGCCTGATTTAAGGTAGTCAAGATCATCAGGTGCATTGATTTCAAAAGGCATTACTGCGGTCTTTTCTGTTGCCATGCCCTTATGGGGAAGCAGGAGAGACATGATAAAAAAGACTGGCAGAAAAAGAATATAAAACAGAGGGTAGTTAATTTTTGACAGCATAAAGGTTACCTGATTTAAGTTCGTAGTTAAGGTTCATACTTGAAGCCAGGTCAAGGTTATGGGTTACAACAACAAGGGTCATTCCGAGACTTTTATTAAGCATTAATAGGAGATCGCCAATTTCAGATCCCTTTTTTACATCAAGGTTGCCTGTAGGTTCGTCAGCGAGGAGTACCTCGGGCTTTGATATTATGGCCCTGGCAATGGCTACTCTTTGACTTTCTCCACCAGACAAAGTGGTTACATCCTGGTCTGCCTTGTGGGAAAGGCCTACCTGATCCAGGGCTGTGAGCCCCATTTCCCTGGCCTCTTTCTTCTCAGCTCCGCCCATTATCGCGGGCATGGCTACATTTTCAACAGTGCTGAATTCAGGCAGCAGATGGTGAAATTGAAAAATAAATCCTATCTGCTTTTGCCTTATGGAGGCTTTCTGTTCCGGTGTGATGGATGTAAGGTCAGTATCCCGGAAAAAGACCCTGCCTGAAGATGGTGTATCAAGGGTGCCCAATATATGCAAAAGAGTACTTTTGCCTGACCCGGAAGCGCCGAGTATGGCCAGGGATTGCCCCTGTTCTATGGTCAGGTCGATATCCTTGAGTATTTCAAGGGATTCTGCAGCCTGGGAGAAAGTTTTATTGATTTTTTGCAGTTTGTACAGGTTGTTACTCATATCTTAAGGCATCTGCCGGATTCAGGTTCGAGGCTTTTCGGGCCGGATAGATTGTTGCCAGGAAACATAAAAACATTGCTGCAAGGCCGATAGTCAAAAGGTCAGCCGGCTGGTGCAGAACCGGAAGGTGATCAAGGTAATAAACGTCAGCCGGCAATTTGATAAACTGGTACTCCTTAAGTAAGTAGCTGATTCCAAGGCCGAAAAAAAAGCCAAGAGCCGTACCCAAAGCACCGATGACCATGCCCAGGACTGTAAATATTCTTCGAATCAGGGCCCTTGTTGCCCCCATGGACATGAGCACAGCAATGTCTCTGGTTTTTTCCATAACCAGCATAACCAGAGCAGTGACTATACTGAATGATCCAACCAGAACAATCATTACCAGAATTATGCCCATGGCAATTTTTTCAAGCCTCAGTGCTGCAAAAAGGTTCTGGTTCATTTCCATCCAGTTTCGGACATAGTATGGATAACCACCGAGATGTTCATCAACAGTATTGGATACAGTATGGGCCTGGTCAACATTGTTCACCCGAATTTCAATGCCAGTTACCATATCTTCCCGGAACCCCATGACTTCCTGGGCTGCACGGATGGAAGTATATCCGAAAGAACTGTCATATTCATACATGCCTGTTTTGAATATGCCCTTTGTTACAAAGGTTGTGATTTGGGGTGTGAAGCCTGCTGAAGATCTTCCTCCGGATGGAGAAAGAAGATTTACATTATCCCCTACAGACAAGCCAAGGCTTAAGGCAAGCTCCTGACCGACGATTATACCCGGGTATTCTCCCTCATGATCCAGGTCCCTGACCTTCCCCGCGAGCATTTCTTTGCTGAGCCCCAGGACATCAGTAGATTTGTGAGGGTCTATTCCCCTGAGGACAACTCCTTTAACCCCACCTGGAGAGCTGAGCATTACTTCAGTATAAACAAATGGAGCAGCACCCTGCACCCCTGGCACAGAATTCAGTTCATTAGAAAGCTCAGAATACTGGGATATGCCTCCTGCGTAGCTGCCTACAATGACATGGGCATTGATGCCCAGAATCTTGTCTCTCAAGTTCTGGCTGAAGCCATTCATCACCCCAAGGACTATTATCAGGGAAGCAACGCCCAGGGCAACACCAAGGATAGAGATCAGTGAAATAACTGAAATGAATGCCTGTTTGCGTTTGGCCCTTAAGTAGCGTCTGGCAATAAAAAGTTCAAACCTCATCAGCCGCTTGTAACCTCCGGGCGGAGCAGGGGAAAAAGGATGACTTCACGAATTGAGGCAGAGTCTGTAAAGAGCATCACCAGTCTGTCAATGCCGATGCCTTCACCTCCGGCAGGGGGCATAGCGTATTCTAGGGCCCTGACATAATCTTCATCCATAAAGTGGGCTTCATCATCCCCGGCTTCTTTTTCCATGACCTGATCTTCAAAACGCGTCTTCTGATCCACGGGATCATTTAATTCTGAAAAGGCATTGGCCATTTCCCGACCAGTAATGAAAAGTTCAAACCTGTCGGTAATTGTTGGATCATTATCATTTTTTCTGGAAAGAGGAGATATATCTGTTGGGTAATGATAGATAAAATGAGGTTGAACAAGCTTTGGCTCCACCAGGATGTCAAAAAGTTTGGCCTGAATTTTACCGAGCTTCTCTCCGGTCTGAACTTTGTCTCCCAGTTTTTTGACCAGATCCGAGGCTTTTTCTATGCTCATGTAGTCCTCTTGAGACAAACCTCCGATTTTTTCCAGAGATTCATAGAAGGAAAGCTTGGTCCATGGCGGGGTCAAGTCAATGGTGTTGCCCTGATAGGTTATTTTAGTGGAGTCAAACATGCTTTGGGCCAGGGTTGAAAACATTTCTTCTGTGATGCTCATGAGATCCTTAAAGTCAACATAGGCCCAGTAAAATTCGAGCATGGTAAATTCAGGATTATGCTGGGTGGAGATCCCTTCGTTGCGGAAATTGCGGTTTATTTCGTAAACCTTTTCAAATCCGCCTACCAAAAGTCTTTTTAGGTAAAGTTCAGGGGCCACCCGGAGATACAGTTTCATGTCCAGAGCGTTATGGTGAGTCTGAAACGGCTTTGCTGTAGCTCCGCCGGGGATAGCCTGCATCATAGGGGTTTCAACTTCCAGAAATCCCTTGTTGTCCAGAAAGTTTCTCAAGTGGCGCACTATTCTGGTCCTGGTTGTGAAGATTTTCCGGGCCTGAGGATTGACCAGAAGATCTACATATCTTTGTCTGTATCTGGTTTCTACATCTTTAAGCCCGTGATATTTCTCCGGCAAAGGCCTCATGGATTTGGCAAGAAGCTGGACACTGTCCGCCTTTACAGTAAGCTCCCCGGTTTTTGTCCTGAACAAAGTTCCCTTGACCCCTACGATATCTCCAATATCGTATTTTTTAAACATCTGATAATTATCACGTCCCACAGAGTCCCTCTGGACAAAAACCTGGATGCGGGCTGAATGGTCCTGAATGTGAATAAAAGTTACTTTACCAAAGGAGCGCAGAGCCATGATTCTGCCTGCCAGAGTATGGGCTGTGGTCAGTTCTTCCAGTTCTTCTCCTGACAGGTGATCGTTATTATCAACGATTTTGAAAATATCATCTATTTTTCTAAAAGTGTTGGGGAAAAGAGGAATATTGTTTTCCGTAAGAAAGGCGGCCTTTTGTCTGCGGTGTTGTATGACCTGGCTTTCATTGGGTTCGTTTTGTTTTTGCTTGTTCAAGTTGGAATCCTTCTATGAGATACTTTTTCAGTGCCTTGATCCGGCAATAAACTTTTCAGATATTGAAAATTAGCAAGAACGTCAAGAAATGCGAGATATTTCCAGCCCGGAATAATTCCAGCCACAACGGGATATGCTCATAGTTTTATGGCTGATCAAGCTTGCTCTCAGTTAAGGGACAGCGTTGTAATGCACCACATACTAATGAACAAAATTTGACCATCCAGCCTTAACCATAATGCAAAACACAGCAATATTTGCGATAAAGGCTGATAGTTATGCATGCATGTGCTGCAGTTAAATGATAGGTTGAGATTTATTGCGCAATTTTTAAGGATATTTTTAAAGCGAAGTAGATTTTTGTAATTTGCTTGAGTGCTCAGCTTGACATTGTCTGACTTTATGATAAGTTATTATAATCGAAATCAGGAAGGATTGCTTTCATATAACAAGAAAACACAGGTTTATTCATGGAAAAAATCGTATTGAAAAATGTCTGCAAGATCTTTGGCGATCATCCCCAAAAAGCGCTGAAGCTGCTCAAGGAAGGAAAAGATAAGGACGAGATTCAGGCCAAGACAGGGAGTGTGGTCGGGGTCAACCAGGCATCATTTGAAGTCAAGGAAGGCGAGATAGTCGTTGTCATGGGCTTATCCGGCAGTGGCAAGTCAACGCTGGTTCGCTGTATAAACAGGCTGTTTGAGCCTACATCCGGTGAAATATTTGTAGATGGTCAGGATGTCACCAAACTTAGCAGGGAAGAACTTCGTCAGTTCAGACAGCAAAAGTTCGGCATGGTTTTTCAAAACTTTGCCCTGTTTCCTCACAGGACAGTAATTCATAATGTTGAATTCGGCCTGGAAATTCAAAAGTCAGACCTTTCTGTCCGTCGGGAAAAAGCAGAAAAAGCTCTTGAGCTTGTTGGTCTTAAAGGCTGGGGTGAAAAGTTTCCTTCTGAATTGTCAGGCGGAATGCAGCAGAGAGTCGGTCTTGCCAGGGCTTTGGCTATGGACCCGGATATTCTGCTTATGGATGAGGCATTCAGTGCTCTTGATCCTCTGATTAGAAGGGACATGCAGGACGAGCTCATTGAAATGCAGCAATCCATGCGCAAGACCATTGTATTTATCAGTCATGATCTTGATGAGGCCCTGAAACTGGGTGATCGCATCGTGCTTATGAAAGATGGTGCTGTGGTGCAGATTGGCACTCCCGAGGATATCCTCATGAACCCATCCAACGAATATGTGGCTAAGTTTGTAGAGGAAGTGGATATTACCAAAGTCCTGACAGCAGAGACTATTATGAAGAAGTCTCAGGATGTTGCTTACCTCACTTCTGACGGTCCGAGAGCTGCCATGCGCAAAATGAAAAATAACGCCATTGCCTCACTTTTTGTTCTGGACAAGCAGAACAAATTGCACGGAGTGGTTTTTGCTGATGAGGTGGCCAAGCTCATTGAAAAAGGTGAAAAGAGTCTCGAGTCGGCTATTCATAGAGATGCAGCAGCAGTAAGTCCAGATACGCCTGCTTCAGAGCTGTTTGCTGTGATGCAGTCAATTTCTCATCCTGTGGCGGTTGTGGATGAAAACAACAAGTTGAAGGGAATTATTGTTAAAGGACTGCTTATGGCGGCCATTGCTGAACGTGGAGGTAATATATGAGTTTTGAATTGCCCAGGCTACCTCTGGGAGATGGAATAGAAGCTGTTCTGGATTTTCTGGTACATAATCTGGCTTTTGCCACCAAGGCTTTTTCAGCTGTAGCTGACCAGGGAATCAGATTAATGGAGACAGCCATGATGGCTGTTCATCCCATTATTATGATTTTTATTTTGACGGCTCTGGTTTTTTACCTGACCCGTCAAAGAGGCGTTACAATTTTTACTTTCCTTGGGATGGGACTTATCTGGAACCTGGGGCTCTGGTCTGCAACAGTGAGCACCCTGTCGCTGGTTCTTGTGGCAACCCTTATTGCCATTTCAATAGGAATTCCCATAGGTATCTTCTGCGCCCTCAATGGTTACGCATACAAAATCGTTCGGCCTATTCTTGATTTTATGCAGACCCTGCCGGCGTTTGTTTATCTGATTCCTGCCATACCCTTTTTTGGGCTGGGAAGAGTCGCAGCCATATTTGCTACAGTAATTTTCTCCATGCCTCCGGCCATCAGATTCACCACGCTGGGCATTAAACAGGTTCCCAAAGAGCTTGTGGAGTGTGCTGATGCTTTTGGAGCTGACAGATGGCAGAAGCTTTTTAAGATTCAGCTGCCTCTGGCTAAGACAACAATTATGGGCGGGGTTAACCAGACTATCATGCTTGCCCTGTCAATGGTTGTAATCGCGGCTATGATTGGAGCCAGAGGCCTTGGTGGAGAGGTATGGAGAGCCATTCAGAGGCTTCAGCCGGGTGCCGGATTTGAAGCAGGTATTGGTATTGTTATCGTGGCTATTATTTTGGACCGGGTTCTTCAGAAACTTTCCAAATCGTAGCTTTTTTAATTGTCTAACAGGAGGATTATTATGTTTAAGAAAGGTTTAATTGTGTTTTCAATGCTGGCAGTGCTGGTGGCTTTTTCACCTGCAAAGGCCCAGGCCAAGGGAACTGTAACTCTGACTTATGTTGAATGGGACTGCGCTGTGGCAAGTACCTATCTTGCCCAGGCCATTCTTCAAGAAGAGCTTGGCTATAGAGTTGAGGTGCTGCCAGTTGGCGCTGCTGCCATGTGGCAGGCCATAGCAACTGGAGATGCCGATGGAATGGTAACTGCCTGGTTGCCTGTAACTCACTCTACTTATTACGAACAACTTGAAGGTCAGGTTGAAAATCTGGGGCCCCTGGCTCATGGTGCAAAAATAGGCTTGGTTGTTCCCGAATATGTGACCATCAGCTCCATTGAAGAGATGAACGCCAATGCTGATAAGTTCAATGGCAGGATCGTTGGAATTGATCCAGGTGCAGGCATCATGGGATTGACTGAAAAAGTACTCGAAGAGTACAATTTGAGCAATATTGAGCTTGTTGAGGGAAGCGGAGCCACCATGGCTGCTGCCTTGCAGGATGCCGTCAATAACAATCAATGGGTTGCTGTAACCGGCTGGTCTCCTCACTGGAAGTTCGGCCGCTGGGACCTTAAATATCTCGAAGATCCCAAAGGCGTTTACGGTGAAGAAGAATATATCGCTACTATCGTTCGCGCTGGTCTTAAAGACGATATGCCTGAAGTTTATGCATTCTTAGACAATTTCTACTGGACTCAGGAACAGATGGCTGAGGTTATGGTAATGAATCAGGAAAGAGGTTCTGATCCTTATGAAAGTGCTAAAAAGTTTATGAATGACAACCCTGACCTGGTTAATGAGTGGCTTGGCAGGTAGAATCTAAGACAACATATAAAAAAATGTTGACTTGTATTTTGAATTACAATAATCAACATTTCTTCCAACGGAAATTCAAAGTCCTGCGGAATTAATAAGCGTTCCCCGGTAGCTCAATCGGCAGAGCGGGTGGCTGTTAACCACTAGGTTGGCGGTTCAAGTCCGTCCCGGGGAGCCAGAAATTATAGCCCTCAGAGAAATCTGAGGGCTTTTTTATTTTTGGGTCTTAGCCATATAAAATAATCCACAGCCATATTTTATGCGGCTGGAGCAATCCTTTTAAGGACTTAACAGCCCGTTGAAAAACTCCCAATTGCTGCGTCGCTGCAAAAAGTTCAAACTCTCACGTATGAATAAATACGCTTCAACCT
>PWPY01000099.1 GCA_003558575.1 Desulfonatronovibrio sp. | reverse complement strand
TGGTTCAGATTACTCCTTCCAAATCATATTTCAGTCTGTTTTTCATGACGGATGAATCGTGGGCATTGTCAGTAAAAGAAATGACCTCCGGCAAAAAAGACGCTGCATTTTTGTTAGGATCAGGTTTATGTATCTATGCGTTCTGGAATTTGTCCACTTTTATCGGCTCCACCATGTCTTTGTGGGTGGATAAATATTTGGCAGACCCTTCTGTGCTGGGACTTGATTTTGCCTTTACAGCAGTGTTTATCGCTCTTTTGACTTTTTTCTGGCGAGGTAAACATCAGATTCCAGTATGGCTGGTAGCTGGATTAACTGCCTGGGTAATTTTCATGATTCTTCCTGGGAAATGGTATATAATTTTTGGAGGACTGGCAGGAGGAATAACCGGAGCTTTACGAGATGCCTGAAAGCAGTTATTTGATCATATTTTTTACAATTTTGGGCATGGCTGGCGTGACTTATTTTACCAGAGTTGCGGGCCTGCTCATTATCAGCAGAATCAATCCTTCGCCGAGATTAAGGGCTTTTCTGGATCATGTGCCCTCTTCCATACTGGTGGCCATTATTGTCCCAACCCTGGCAGACAAAGGCCCGGCTGAACTTTCAGCAGCTGTTCTGGCGGCTTTAACCGCGATCTTTACCCGAAACCTCATAGCTTCTCTACTTTCGGGACTGATTACTGTATCCTTGTTAAGACACTTCATCTTCACCTGATAAATCAGCATAATGCAGGATAACTGCATCCAGTTCCATTCAGAAAGTAATTATCGACTATCTCAGTGAGTAACGCCATAAAAAGCCAAATTCGGTTTTACTTTGAGATAAGTTTGACAATGTTCATATTATTGTCAATTATAGATAAAATTAATCAAGTAACCTTTTCAAATACACGAACACATAGAAACGGGGCCAGTCATGAATAAAATCATTACCTTCTGCCTTGGTCTGCTCATTATTTTATCAGCATGTTCATCAGATACCTCCCGGCAATTTGAGTGTTCTGACCCGCTGGGCTGTGTAAGAATATATCCAGGAGGCTCCGTAAAAATTGCAAGCCTGCAGGCTCTTAGCGGAAGCTTATCCCTTCTCGGTAAAGAGTACGTCAGAACCATGGAGCTTGCAGCAGCTAAGTCTGGAAGTAGTATCCATGGCTTTCCCATATCCATTGTCACTGAAGATGGAAGCTGTACCCGGGAAGGTGGTTTTATAGCTGCCCGCAAGATTATTTCAGATTCAACGATTGTTGGAGTGCATGGCACAACCTGCTCCATCTCAACCATTCCTGCGGCTGGAATAATATCTGAGGCCGGAATGGTCATGATTTCCGGATGCTCCACAGCCCCGGATCTTACTGGCGATGAACATGGAATGGGTGAATACTGGCAACCCGGTTTTTTCAGGACAGCCCCCAACGACAGATATCAGGCCATAGCTGCTGCTCATTTTGCCTATAATGAGCTTAAACACAGAAAGGCTGCAACCGTAAGTGATGGAGACCCCTATACCAGAGGCCTGGTAACTTCTTTTGAAAGGTCTTTTGTGGAACTTGGTGGAGAGATTGTTTTTTCTTCAGAAGTTAATAGGGGTGATAAGAACATGATTCCTCTTCTTCAAGCCATTGCTGGTACAGAAGCTGAAATTCTTTTTTTCCCCATTTTTCCTCCTGAGGGCAACTACATTGTAGAGCAGGCAAAAACCATAAGCAGTTTAAATTCTCTTGACTTAATGAGTGCTGACGGTTTGCTCAATTCCGTGTTTGTAGACAGTATAGGATCTCCGGGCAAAGGAATGTATTTTATTGGTCCCGGTCTGCCTGAAGGAGAAAAATATGAAGAATTTTTTCATGATTTTCTTGAGTTATTCGAAGTCGAACCCAATGGAACATTTCAGGCGCACAATTATGATGCGGCCATGATTCTGCTGGATAGTATAAAAAAAACATCTTATCTTCTTGATGATGGATCTCTAATTATTGAACGTCAGGCTTTGCGTGATCACATTAGATCACTTAAAGAATTTCCAGGCCTTACCGGAATCCTTGAGTGCAACGACCTGGGTGATTGCGGGATTCCAAAATTCAAGCTTTTCCGGCTTGATGATCCATATGCCGGCTATATTGCACTGCAGCAAAACGTAATTTCAACCTTTGAGTATGACCCAGATAACCCCTGAACCTGATTGCAACAAACGATAAGATTCATCTGATATCATGAATATTTTCTCAAAGATTAAAAGTAAATGGTACAGTCTTGGCATAAACACCAAACTAATCATATCCATGAGTTTTATGCTCTTTATGATTATTTTGGTTGCTGTAACCGGTTTTGTTTCCATTGGAACAATTCAGTCCCGGGTGGAAAACAGAATTGTTTCCAGCACAGAAATAAGAAACAAAGCCATGGAGATGGAGTCAGGGCTGCAGCGGGCCAGGCAGTTGGAGCGTGATTTTTTTCAAAGATGGCCAAGGATGGGCTTTGAACAGAGTAAAGACCTTTATGTTAATCAGATCCGTCAGGAGATGGACCGTGTAATAAGTTCAAGCCTTGAGCTTCAGAAGCTTATTTCTCAATCAGAAGTGAGTGAGGAGCTGAGAAGCAATATTGTCCATATAGATTTTTACTTATCAGCAGCTGAAAGATATTCTGAGGATGTTGATGAAGCAGTTGATCTGGTAGCTGTCCTTGCGGACAAAGATGACGGAGTCCAATTTGATCTGTCCCGCATTTTTGATCAACTTTATGAAGAACTTGAAAATACCCATCTTCCAGACCTTATGCTTCTGGCTCGAAAATCTCAGGTTCATAAAAAAGATTATCTGCTGACCAGGCAAAGACCATATATGCAGTCATCCTTTAACAGCCTTTCCACTTTGGAAAGCTATTTAAAGTATGCTTCCTCAATAGATTCATCCCTTAAAAAAAGGCTTATAGCTCTCTTGGAAGAGTACAGGGAAACGGCATTGAAGGTTCTGGAGGTAGACCGGGATATTCTTAGTAAATTTAATGAGTTTGATCTACAGATGCAATCATTGGAACCCATTTCATCCATGCTTGTATCCCTGTCCAATACAGAAGTTGAAAATGCAAGAAAGTTTATTACTACCACCGCAGGCACTGCATATCTTATACTGGGCGGGGCACTCCTTTTTTCCATTACATTGTTAACTGGTATATCCACTGTCCTGTTTAAAAGCATAGTAAGAAATATCTCCAATCTATCTTCAGCTGCAGAAGAATTCCGCTCAGGCAACCTTTCAGCCAGAGCTTCAGTATCCTCATCAGATGAACTGGGACAGCTTGCTTCTACTTTTAATGATATGGGAGAAAGAATTTATGGTCTTCTTGAAGAGCTTGAACTCAGGGCTGAACTTGCCAAGGCCAGATTGTTTGAAGCCATTGAATCCATAGATGAAGCCTTTGTCATGTTTGACGAGAAGAATCATATTCTGCTTTATAATTCCAACTTTAAGGGAATTTTTTATCCCCTTGGTTCTAAGGCCAGTCAAGGTGTTTCTTTTGAAGATTTTATCAATTCATGTGTTGAATCAGATATGTTTGTGAACGCTGTTGGTAACAATAATAATTGGAAGGCTGAAAAGCTTGAATATTTCAGGTACCCCACGAAATCCTTTGAAGAACCATTGTCTGATGGCAGATGGCTTGAAATAAGCGCTTATAAAACCAAACACCATGAGACGGTTTTTATCCTGAAGGACATTACCAAGCGTAAACAGGATGAAGAAGCCCTGCGTCAGAGCGAGGAGAAATACAGGCTGCTTATTGAAAATCAGACAGATCTTGTGGTAAAAATTGATCCTGATGGTGTATTTAAGTTTGTCAGCAGATCATATTGTGATCTATTCGGAAAAACTGAAGATGAACTTCTTAATCAAAATTTTATGCCTCTTGTACATGAAGATGACCAGGAACAGACTGCCAGGGCCATGGAGTCGCTTTTCAAGCCTCCTTACTCCTGTTATCTGGAACAAAGAGCAATGACCAGACACGGCTGGCGCTGGTTAGCCTGGGCAGATAAAGCGGTTTTGGATGATCAGGGAAATGTAACAGCAATTGTGGGAGTCGGACGGGACATTACTGATGTTAAAAAGGCAGAGGCGGATCGTCTGAGTATGGAAAGAAGGCTGCTTCATTCTCAAAAATTAGAAAGTCTCGGAGTTGTGGCAGGAGGAATTGCCCACGATTTTAATAATCTCCTGGCAGCCATGATGGGCAATATTGAAATGGCTTTAAAGAACCTGGATAAAGATTCCTCTGAAAGAAGCAGGCTGGAAAAAGCCCAAAAGGCTGCTGTTAGGGCTGCTGATCTTACTAAGCAGATGTTGGCATACTCAGGTAAGGGAAAGTTTGTGCTCCAATCTGTGAATTTGAATCAGGCAGTAGTTGAAAATACCCAGTTGTTTATGTCCACTATTTCCAAAAGTGTGAATCTTGAGCTGGATCTTTATCAGGACATCCCTCATATCCATGCCGATCCAGGACAGATTCAGCAAGTTGTGATGAATCTGATAACCAATGCCTGTGAGGCTGTGGGGCCTGATAATGGCAAGGTAAGCATATCCAGTGGAGCAAAATACTTTAATGCTGAATTCTTTAACGCCGCTCGAGGTGATTACAAACCTATGCCGGGCAATTATGTCTGGCTTAAAATTTCTGACACCGGAACAGGAATGGATCAAGAAACCATTCAAAAACTGTTTGATCCTTTTTTCACCACAAAGTTTACAGGTCGCGGACTTGGTTTGTCAGCTGTCCTTGGGATCATCCAGGGGCATAAGGGAGCAATTATTGTCAAAAGTTCACCTGGACAGGGTTCTGTATTTACGGTCTTGTTTCCTGTTCCTGATGAGGAAGAAGATCTTATTTTAAGCAGCACCCAGAAGCCTGAACCTGTAGACATGGTTAATTATAATACTGTCGGAACTATCCTTATCGTAGATGATGAACAGATGATAAGAGAGTTGGCCCAGGAGGCTCTCGAAGATTTGGGCTATAAGACTCTGACAGCCTCTGATGGTGAAAAGGCTCTTGAGGTCTTTAAGAAAAATCAGGAAAAGGTAAGTTGCGTAATCCTTGACCTTATGATGCCCAATATGGATGGAGTTGCAACGTTTGAACATCTGCGCAAAATGGATCAACATGTAAAAGTCATTCTGTGCAGCGGATATAATGAACAGGAAGCAACCCAGAGATTTGAAGGACAGGGATTAGCAGGCTTTCTGCATAAGCCTTTCAGACTATCCGATTTAAAACAGGAGATTGAAAAAATTTTAGCGTGATTTAACGTCCATCAACAATTCACATTCTGCAATTTCCCTGGCCTGATTTTCTCTGGAAAAATTCTTTGCAGTTAAAATGCTGTTTTTCAGAACAGTTGATAATTCTTCACTCTTGTTTACGATTAGCTGAACAGCTTTTTCCAAGCTCAAAGCAGCATTTAATACATCTCCATCAGCGCAGAACAGTCCATTCCCCTGCCACGGTGTTGTACGTAATGGTATTTCAGGAATATATCCATTGTCTGTCTGACGCATATAATCCCATCCGCCAAATCCTGCAAAACCAATAACAACGCATCCGCAGGCCATTGCTTCTAAGGGAGGAAGAGGATTTCCTTCTGGAAACCCTGTTGCAATAAATATATGGCTGGCTTTTAAGTGCTCTGCCACCTCCTGCTGTTTACACCCCTCAATACTGATCCAGTTGATTTTTAAATCAAGCCCTGTGTTTCTTGCTTCAAAAACTCTTCGGATCTGCTTGTAAAGAGCTCTGTTTTTTCTGGGCATATATGAAATATTTATAATATTTTCCGGTCTATTTTCAGGAGGTACAAACAATGACTGATCAATATACGGCCTGATAACTGGAGTATTTTTTCCAAGGGATTCTTTTATGAATATTCTGACAGGATCAGAAACAGCAATGAAATCCACCGGCAAATCAGACCAGGATACATCTTCGGGCAGTCCGCTGAACAGATATGCCCAATTCTGACAATAAACCACGCACCTTGCACCGGAATTCAAAGCCATGGGCAGAACATTGGGCCACCCTTCAGGAACCAGGAATATATCTTCAGGAGTAAAGTGAATGTTTTTACCCACCATGACTCCAAAGCCTTTACTTTTCAGCATGGTCTCATGCCCATCTTCCCAGAGATAAAAGGCAGTGTTTTTATTAGATGCCTGGAACTGCTCAGCCAACTGGAGAAGAACCTGCATTCCACCGGTTATATTTTTTATTGGAGGAAAGAATATTTTAATCATAATACTCTGTAATTATTAATTACACACTGTTAGGTCAGAGAACAGGTCCAAAGTTATCTGATTCAGGTTAAATTTGTGCAATTCATTTTTGTGAGCCCAGACTGCTTCTCTGGCATCACCCCCAGCCGATACATTTCCAGAAATATACTCTGCCAGCACATCCACAATAATATAGTGAAATATTATATCTCCCCGGGTGTCGCGTTCAATGAGATCAAAGGTAAGAACAGGACTGCCAGCCCTGACTGTAATTCCTGTTTCTTCCCATACTTCTCTTTCAGCTGCCTGTTGCAGGGTTTCTCCAAGTTTAATCTTACCCCCTGGAATTGCCCACATATTTTGAGAAGGTGGATTTTTTCGCCTGATCAGTAAAAAGCTGTCCTCATGTTTAACCACCGCACCGACTGCTGGTCTTGGTAGCATGTTAATATTCATGGTATTTTGGGTTAGTTATTTTTCAAGAGATTAGTTCTTATTTTTTTACGCCGCTCCATAGGGATTTCAATATCAAAGCTGGTGCCTTTTCCCTTTTGTGAGTCCACGCTTATCCTGCCCTGATGATTTTCTACAATTCTTTTAAGGATAGACAGGTCTATGCCTGCTCCATCAGTTTTTGTACTGAAAAATGGATGAAAGATATAAGGGAGAACATCAGACGAAATCCCCCTTCCATTGTCCTTTACTAAAATCTTACATTTATTATCTTCAGTAAAAGCCCTTATTGTTATTTCGGGTTTTTTCTCGCAGGCATCTAAGGAGTTTTCCAGCAGAATTTTCATTGCCCTGTTTAGAAAAATGGGATCTGCCATAAGTTCAAATGGCTTAACATCAATATCTATCTTGCATTCAGTATTGTTTATTCTATCCTGAAATTCCAGTATAACCTTATCAACTATATCTTGTATCCTTACTTTTTTAAGTACTGGATCAGGCATACCCGCAAAGAACTCCACTTTTTCAACTATACCTTCAATTTTTTTCAGATTGGAATGTATATGGTTATAATACTCTTCATCCTCAACAGAGGCAACACAGGATTTATAAAGTTTGCGTAGAAAACCCCCAATACCTACTAAGGGGTTTCTAATTTCGTGGGCAACGCCATTGGCCAGTTTAACCAGGTCTTCATAATTTATCTGATTAAAAACCTTTTCCATTTTTTTGGCCTTATCAATATCAATGATTGAAAAAAAATTTAGACTATTATCTTCATTGCGGCAGGAAGTGAGCCTGACATCAGCAAAAAAACGGGCCTTGTTTCGTCTCAAAAGCATTATTTCATCTTCATAAACTTCACATTGATCTGCTAAGTAAAGAAGATTATGGTAAAGATAATCCTGATCTTCCGGGGTAAAGAGCATGGATAGTTCTTTTCCATTGAGACCCTCAGAAGTATAGCCAAACAAATCTCTGACCTTGGCGTTGGATTCAAGAATTATGCCTTTGGGATCAGTTACGATTACCGCATTCTGGACTGAAAAAAGAATTTCTTTGAGGATTTCATTTGAAAAAATACTGGTATTGCACTCCGATGACATGATCCCCCTCCTGCATCAAGTTGTCCGTTAGATATAATATCTTTATTTTTTTTGTCTGTTGGGTGCAAGCATGTTTTTAAGGTCACTTCAATAATTAAATGCAAAGCTAAAGTACTGAATGAATTATGCCGATAAAAGATTTGGAAAACTATAAATTCGGGCTGAGTGGTTTTTGATGGACATTTCATGAGAATCCCTCAGTTTAACAGCGTGAAAAAGTCCTTATCAGGCAGGCTGTTCAAAAATTCCAAGTGCAAGGAACAAAAAAAGTTCAAGATCGCAGCGTATTTATGAT
>PWPY01000133.1 GCA_003558575.1 Desulfonatronovibrio sp. | reverse complement strand
TGTCTCAAAAATACGGGTTATTTCCTTATTTGAAGCAACTTCAAAAAGACCATGGGATTGTGCTGATTTATTTGCCGTTACTCTAAGTTTGATAACATACAGCAAGACAAGCAGTGCAATCAATACCAGGACAATAAAAAGAAACACATATCCCGCACTTTGCATTACTGTATTTTGAAAACTGGAACTTATCTGTGGCCAGAACTGCTGATTCATTTAACACCTGAGATACGGATTTAAAAGAAATCGTAGCTGCTCACTACCTTCCTGCTCAAAAGCCTTGTCAGTGTCCACACAAAAATTGTGAACATAGTCATCTTGAAGCATTTTTTTTAATTTTTCAATACTATCTTTGTGAATATTCACCGCAATTGAAAAACAAGACCAAATTATCATAACAATTACTTCTACCCCAAAGTAACGAGGATGAGCACTCACAAAGATCAAAATTATCTGGTTTGAGAACGTCTCTGACAGGCTCTGATAAAAACTTCCAAACTTGATAACGCCGCTGGGGTAACCCCGGAAATCCTTCCTGCCTGCCCTAAGGTTCTTGGCTGAATATTGCTGAGCTTTTCCACAACCTCGGTAGAAAGACCGGGGATGGATCTGAAATCAATTCCTATAGGTATTTCATAATTTTCAAGATATTCAGCCCGGCGAACCAGCTCTTCCTGGCGCTTTAAATATCCTTCAAATTTAATCTCGGTTTGAACCTGCTCAAGGATTTCCCTATCAAATTCTTCAAGTTCTGACCAGAAAGGTTCAAGATCATGCATTTCAAGTTGCGGCTGACGAAGAAGTTCTGATAAAGTAATTGCTTTTTTGGGAATGGAAGCCCCAACATTTTCCAGTAGTGACCTGGTAGGGGTATCCGGGCGGATAATAATTGAATCAAGCCCCTTTTTAAGCTGTTCCATCCTGGATAGCTTTTTCTGGAAAATTTTCCAATGATCGTCTTTGACCAGGCCAAGATCACGTCCTGCCGGAGTCAATCTCTGGTCAGCATTATCTTCCCGGAGCAACAGCCTGTATTCTGCCCTGGAAGTGAACATACGGTATGGCTCCATTGTCCCTTTGGTAATCAGGTCGTCAACCAGAACCGCCATGTAGGCATCACTGCGTTTTAATACAAAGTCCTGGTTTCCCTGAAGACTTCTGCAGGCATTAATTGCAGCCCATAATCCCTGAGCTGCTGCTTCCTCATAACCTGAAGTTCCATTTATCTGTCCAGCTGAATATAATCCAGAGACAGGTTTAGTTTCAAGGGAGGGTTTTAACTGGGTGGGAAAAATAAAGTCATACTCAATAGCGTACCCCGGCCTGACAATAATGGCATTTTCAAGGCCAGGAATGGTACTGAGCATTTCTTTCTGAATATCTAAGGGAAGGCTGGTGGGTATACCATTAGGATAAAACTCAAAGCTGCTTAAGCCCTCTGGTTCCACAAAAATCTGATGTCTGTCCTTTTCTGGAAACCGGGCCACTTTATCTTCAATGGAGGGGCAGTACCTTGCTCCTGTACCCTGGATCACCCCCTGAAAAAGTGGCGAGCGTTCAAACCCCTTTCTGATGGATTCGTGGGTCCTTTCATTTGTATAGGTAATATAGCAGGGCTTTTGAGGCAACAACTCTGGTTTTTCCCTGAAACTGAAACGTGGCGGCGGAGTATCACCGTGCTGAGCTTCCATAACTGAAAAATCAATACTGTCACCCAGAAGCCTGGGAACTGTGCCTGTTTTTAACCGCCCGAGCTTCAGCCCGGCTTTTTCAAGAGAACGGGAAAGACCAATGCTGGCCGGATCACCCAATCTTCCTCCCTGATAATTATCAAGGCCGATGTGAATCAATCCCTGCATAAATGTTCCTGTAGTGAGGATTAGTTTTTTACAGGCAATTTTTTCACCGATTCTGGTCTTAACTCCCTTTACTTGACCATTTTCAATCAGGATATCTTCAACCGAGGCTTCTCTTATGTAAAGATCATCCATGGTGAACAGAGTTTTCTGGACAACACTCAAGTATTTCTGGCGATCTATCTGGGCCCTGGTGGAACGAACCGCAGGGCCTTTCCTGGTGTTAAGTCTGCGAAATTGAATCCCGGCACTGTCTGCCCAGACCCCCATTATACCGCCCATGGCATCAATTTCCCTGACCATATGCCCCTTGGCCAGTCCGCCAATGGCAGGGTTGCAGGAAAGATGTCCAATACGGTCAATATTTATGGTCAGAAGAAGGGTTTTAAATCCCATGGAGGCAGCAGTATGACAGGCTTCACATCCGGCATGTCCTGCACCGACTACTATTACATCGAATATTTCAGGAAGTGGGGGTTTATGCATTGAAAATGCTACCAGGGGGAAGCCATGCAGGCCATGACCATGGCGTCATTAATAGTGCTTTTAATGCTTGAGCATTCGTTTGGCTGATGTGCTGTGCCGGACAATGTTGACCAGACAGCTGCGTCATAACCTTGGTGGCGCAGGAAGGAGGCAACTGTTCCGCCTCCTATTCCCTGGGGCACAGGCTCAACTCCAAGCACGGAAGTTATGGCCCGGGAAAGTTTTTGAACAGTTTCGCATGAAGGATCTGTAAAAGGTGCGGACTGTTCACTAAGCACTGTTTCAAGGGTAATCTTTACATTGTATTCTTTTTCGATTTCTTTAGAAATAGCAGTGACCCTGCTCAAAACATCTTCAAGCTGATAATTAGGGAGAACCCGACAATCAATATAAAATATATCTTTACCAGGGATAGTATTAATATTGGGAACATTGGCCTCTTTTCTGGTGGGGCAGAAAGTAGATCCAGGTGGGGTAAAAAGCTCACTTTCATCAGGAAAATAATTGTATAAATCCTGAACTCTCAATACGAAAGCTGAACTGGCCACAAGGGAGTTTATTCCATGATCAGGACGTGAAGCGTGGCATTGGCGTCCGCAAACTATTGCTTTTATCCAGAGCATGCTTTTTTCAGCAACTTCAAGAAGCTTTGAATCAGGACTCCCGAAGTCAGGAACTAGAAAAAGGTCATCATGTGTAAAAAGATCTTTTTGTTCTTCAAGAACATGAGGCAATCCGTATTTATTGCCGGTTTCTTCATCTGCCACCATTATCAGGCCGAGGTTTATATCAGGTTGCACATTAAGTTCTTTAAAAGCATTGCCAGCCAGTATTGAGGAAATCATTCCCTGCTGATTATCTTCAACCCCGCGCCCATAAATTAGATCACCTTCAACCCTGAGAATATATGGATCACTTTCCCAGAGTTTCAGGTCTCCAGGTGGAACTATATCCATATGGGAAATAATCCAGAGTGTCCTTTTACTTTCCTTGCCTGGAATCCTTGCAATGATATTAGGGCGATACCCTCCAGAAGATCTGGAGTCAGGGGCATTTATCTCAATAATCTCATCATATCCGGCTTTCTTAAGATAAGACAATAAGAAATCAGCTTTTTCCTTTTCCCCCTGCCCACCATTGTCAGGGCCCAGAGCAGGAATAGCTGTGAGCTTCTTCTGAAGCTCAATCACCGTGTCCCTCTGGTTGGAAATATGATGTGAAATATGGCTCATAAAACCCCTGTACCACTAAAAACAAAAAAAGGAAGTCAGTCTACTTGCGACCCTTTGCAGCTCTCTTGGAGGCCTTAAGGGGGTTGACTTTGACCTTACCAGCCTTGTCTACTACCGCCTGGATATGTGTTGCAAAGTTACATGCTCCATGGTCCCATTTTGCTTCAGGCTCAGGGTAGCTGTTGCAGTAAACCTTTCCATCAAACTCACTTGTTCTTTCACATCCTTCGCACTTCTCAACTACAGGGTAACATTGCCCACCCTTGTATGAGCAACCCTCAGAAACCATAAAGGCGCAATCAACACCTTTTTTAATTGTAACGCATTTCATTATAATTACCTCACAAAAAATTTAAACGGCCACGCCTTGAGACATGGCCGCTTTATAATTGTTCAAGGAGAGTCTTGAGAATAATCCCGTGTTTTCTACAAAAACGGATACTCAACAAAACTCCCTTTTTAAAGGTTTAACAGGAAGTACAAGATGAACAACCGCTTGGATCAACCTTGAGACTGGAATTGATTACAAAACCTGCCTCGGTAAGGTCAACCTCAATAGGGGCCACTGTATCCATAAGATTTTTATCCACAAGAAACTGAAAACCCTTAATGTCAAAAGAGTTGTCATTGTCTTTTTGCTCATCCAGAGCAAGTGCCAGTCTTGGGCCGCCTCAGCCGGCAGCCATATAGACCCTGATAGGCGACTTATCCTGGGTTTCAAAATACTTATCCAATTGTGTCTTAGCTGTATCTGTCAATTCAAACATAAAATAACAATCCTCCTTATTTGAAAAAAGAATAACTAAATTCCCTTTTATACTTTGTCAACCTTTTGAGAATATAATTGAGCAGCCAGCATACCCCCGAACATGAGCAGACAGCCTGTTATTTCCCTTCCCCCCATTACTTCACTTAAAATAATCCAGCCGGCCAGGACCGCAAAAACCGATTCAAGGCTCAACAGAATTGCCGCGTGCCCTGGAGGAGCATGGCGCTGGGCTACAATCTGAAGAGTATATGCAACCCCGGCAGACATTACACCACCATACAATATTGGTATGGCACCGTTCCAAAGGGCGATCAGAGAAATATCTTCGAATATCAGGGCAGTTATAAAGCTTATGACTGCGGTCACCAGAAATTGTGCAGCTGCCAGCTTAACACAATAAACCTTTGTTACCAGCCATCCAATAGCCAGAACGTGCAGGGCAAAAGCCACAGCACACAAAAGTACAAGAAAATCTCCTTTTTCAATTCTCAAACCATCACTGACACTGAGCAGGTAAAGTCCTGAAACAGCCATGACTGATCCAATCCAGACACCTCTGCCAGGTTTTTGTTTCCACAAAAGACCTAAGACCGGTACAATAACCACATACAATCCAGTGATAAAACCTGCTTTGCCGGCTGTAGTATAGACAATACCCACCTGCTGCAGACTGCTTCCGACAAAAAGCAGCAACCCGGAAATAATCCCGGCCTTAATAAGGTAAGAAGAATCATTCTTCTGAAAAACATGATCAGTGATTTTTTTTCGTCTTCTATACCAGATAATCGGCAAGAGTGTCAGGGCCCCCAGACCAAAACGCACAGCATTGTAGATAAAAGGACCCATATGATCCATTCCTGCCCGTTGAGCCACAAAAGCCACCCCCCAGATAAGGGCTGTCAACAAAAGAAGAATATCTGCCTTTAAGATGCCTGGAGCCTGTGTTTTCATAGCTGAATCCTGTCATTAAGGTTCTCCGACGTTTCATGTGGATTTTTAAAACTAAACTGCTCATCTTTTTTTGTAAGCCAGGAGCAATAGGCTGGTGAGTTTTCTTGTGTACGCCAAAAGGGGGAAGCCGGACCGCACTTCAAGTTTGTTTCAGCATATATTATGATAATCAACAAATCTTTTCAAAGCTACTCAAAGCAAACGATTAAGAGTCCGGAGGGGGCAAGCATCCCCCTTTGGCGGACATTAGAAAACTCCCTGCCGAACGCGGGGCAAACAAAAATAATGAGCAGTAATTCCTTACAGAACGCCTAAGAACCGTCATTAAGCAGTAGATGAATCAGAAAAATGGGCTTTTATGCCTTTGGACATCCGTTGTCAAAGGATATAACTGCGGCGTTTGACAGCACCTGCTGAATATCTTAAAAATTCCTGTTATAACTGAATATCAATCAGTTCAATTACTGTAATCTGGACCGAACTCAAAAAAAGGGCCGGATGGAAGCTGTTTAATCGTCAAAATTTAAACTTCAGGAGATAGCATGATCAAGATCAATGAAAATTTTCTCAAACTGAAATCCTCATATCTTTTTGCTGATATCGCAAAACGCATAGAAAAATTTCAAAATGACAACCCTGACAAAGAAATCATTAAGCTCGGCATTGGGGATGTTACTCTTCCTTTGCCTCCTGCCTGCGTTAAAGCCATGCATGAAGCTGTGGATGAAATGGCCATTTCAGGCTCATTCAAAGGCTACGGACCTGAGCAGGGCTATGCTTTTCTGCGCGAAGCAATTGCCAGAGAAGATTTTCAGTCCAGAGGCGCATCCATTGAACCTGATGAAATATTCATCAGCGATGGTGCCAAGTGCGATACCGGAAATATTCAGGAAATCTTTGATTCCAAGACTGTAATTGCGGTTCCAGACCCAGTTTATCCTGTTTATGTGGACACCAATGTAATGGCTGGCAGAACAGGTGAATTTCAGGATGGTCGCTACCAGGGCCTGGTTTATCTGGAATCAACCCGGGAGAACAATTTTATTCCCAAACTGCCTGAAAAACCAGTGGATCTTATTTATCTATGTTATCCCAATAATCCCACCGGAGCTACAATAACCAAGGACCAGTTAACCCAGTGGGTAAAGTTCGCCAAAGACAACAAAGCACTGATCCTTTATGATGCTGCTTATGAGGCCTTTGTGCGTGATTCTGAAATTCCGCGCAGTATCTACGAGATAGAGGGAGCAAAGGAAGTGGCTATAGAATTTCGCAGTTTTTCAAAGACAGCAGGTTTCACCGGCACAAGATGCGCATTTACTGTTGTTCCCAAAGAGTGCAGGGCCTATGATTCCCAGGGCAAAGAAGTTCATGTTCACAGTCTCTGGAACAGAAGGCACTCCACTAAGTTCAATGGAGTTTCATATCCAGTACAAAAAGCCGCTTTTGCTGTTTATAGTCCAGAAGGAAAGACCCAGGTTCAGTCTAATATTGATTATTATCTCGGCAATGCCAGAATCATCAGGGAAAAAATGCATGACCTGGGCTTTGACTGCACTGGAGGGGAAAACTCTCCTTACATCTGGATTAACGGAAAAAAAGATTCATGGAGCTTTTTTGATGATCTTTTGAATAAAGCCGGAATTATCTGCACCCCTGGTGAGGGATTTGGTCTTTGCGGAAAAGGATATATTAGAATAAGCGCATTCAACAACCTTGAAAATGTAGAACGGGCCATGGACAGGATTGAAAAGGCCCTGTAAGCTGACAGCACTCATAGTTTGCTAACAATTACACAGCAAAAAACTGAAATCCCTATGCAGGCTGTTGAATACCTATAATCTTGATTCCTGTATTCTTTATACTGTTAAGCAAGGAAGAGTTATGTCATCAGTGGCCAGACTGTTTGCTTCTGGGTTCCGGCTTTCGCCGGAATGACAAAAAAAGGAAGGACCCACTTTAATCGTCACCCCGGACTTGATCCGGGGTCCGGTTTTTTTCTCAGATTATGGCATATTCCTGAATAACCTGAAAGCTCACGGTTACGAATCTTCCACCCCGGAAACACTTGGAAAAACTTTCAATGGCCTGTTAAATCACCAGAGCATGACTATACTTATTGATTTAAAAATACTCTTTCTTCTCTGGTTGATTAACTTCACCCCACCCCTCCTGGCCTTTTTTCTTGAAGACAGATTCAATCAGCCGGTTGATTTTGGGAAAAGACTCAAGGATGGGAGATTAGCCTTAGGTCCGCACAAAACATGGCGCGGGATCGCTGGCAGTTTAATCTGCGGCTCCCTCCTATCCATAATGTTCCACCTCCCAATCTGGGTCGGCTTTTTCAGCGCACTTTTAAGCATGTCCGGTGATCTGACTTCAAGCTTTATAAAAAGACGCCTGAGTAAGCCCAGCGGAAGGAACTTTCCTGTTCTGGATCAATTCTTTGAAGGAGCCCTTCCATTTATTGTCCTTACTCCCTATTTTCAATTGAACCTGATAAGAACCTGTTTTCTGATCTTCCTGTTTTGTCTCGGAGCATACCTGGGCTCAATCTTTTACAAAAGCATCCTGCTAAAAGAACCATTTCCATGGTATCCGCGGTCACTCAAAGCCAGGACAAGATTTAAGGAAATCAGTTCATGTACGCCAAACTTCAAACATTTTCAGCCATTCCTTCACTTTGAAGAGGCCTTTTATTACCACAGATTCATAAAGTTCTTCTTCAAGGCCACAGGGCTCTATGATCGAGGGGTGAATAACGCCCTTGATATCACTGTAAACCGTAAAACTATCACGTTATCCACGCTGCCCCAGGACTTTAATAATTTCAATATACTTTATTTTTCAGATCTGCATATAGATGGTCTGGAAGGACTGGCAACAAAGGTAAGTAGTTTAATTG
>PWPY01000043.1 GCA_003558575.1 Desulfonatronovibrio sp. | reverse complement strand
CAACGGCTTCACCTGAACGTTTCTTTTTCATTGTTGCTTCAAAGGCCTGAGCAGCTTCTTTAGCTTTTTTCTTTCTTTTCTGACCTGCAGGAGTAGTTTCATAAAGCATGTAAATACCAAGGATAAGTACAAATATGCCAAAGTAACCTACATATTCTCTAAAGGATATTCTACCGGCAGTGATGGTAGGAATTAACCAGCTTCCCAGAATTGAGCCACCTGCCAGAAATAATCCTACAGGCCACACAAGTCGTCCTAATTTGGCATAGTTGATTGTTGATACCAACGCACTGAAACCAACCATAAACTGGTTTGATACCCTGATAGAGTCAGTTACTGACCTGTTTAATGTAGGAGCTGTTTCACGAAAACCCTGGGCGTAATTTCCGAGTCCATAAATGGAAATGTGCCCGATACCTGCCATAATGCCTCCAAAGGCACCTACTGTGGAAAAGATCCAGCCTACCCATATTGCCCAGAAGAAAGCCAGGATAAGGTTAATCTGGGGTCCACCTGGGATACCCATATAGCCGGGTTCATCTGCGGGATTGATAACTCCTGAAGCAATACCCTGCTGAATACCTTCAGCAAGACGATCCGCCCAGGATGGACCTGCAAGGGCTACCATGAGTAGCGCACAAGCTGTTAGGGAAATGAGTAAAAGTTTTTTCGGCATGACTCCCCTCCTACGAAGTTAAATGATTATGTTCTTTCCTGTTCGGACAAAAGAACCTGTGTGGCATAGTCAAGACGTGTCTGAGACGAAGCCTCATTGGGTTTGATGAATGACAAGGCGTGAGTGGTGCAACCAGTTACACACGCAGGCTTGAGTCCTTCATCTATACGGTCTCTGCAATAATCGCATTTTATGGCGCGACCATTGACTTCATCCCACTGCGGAACCTTCCAGGGACAGGCCATGATACAGGCCTTGCAGCCCACGCACAGCTCCTGGTTTACAAATACAATTCCGTCTTTATCCCTTTTGGTCATTGCTCCTGTAGGACAGGCTGACACACACCAGGGATTTTCACAGTGAAAGCAAGGCATAAAAAGGGTCAAATATCTTGGTTGATCCTTTTTCTTTACAGGGCCGATTGAAATCAACTGCCCAAATTTTGCCCCCGCAGGTACATTGTTTTTGGCCTTGCAATGTACCTCGCAAGCCTTACAGCTGATACATCTCTTCTGGTCGATCTTAATGAAATAGTCACTCATGAATTACCTCCTAAAATACCTTACATTGGTATGTTAATCAATATGTTTATTGAAATTACATGCTAAACTGAAAATAAGTTAAAACGTGAGGTAGCTGCTGGCCCGCACCAGCAGGCTGAAGATATTATGAGGCAGTATGCCCAGGTAGAGTACTCCAAGAGCTAAGGCCAGAGCAATGGATTTACCAGCTGGGGATATTATAATTTTTGCAGGCACTACTTCATCAAGGGTATATGCGTGTCTCACTAAATTCAGATAATAGTAAATGGCAAGAGCTGTATTAAGGGCTGCAACTATAACCAGCCAGTAAAAACCTTCTCCCCAGGCTGAGTTCAGCAGGAAAAGCTTACCTGTAAAGCCTGCAGTGGGTGGCAGGCCAACAAGGGCAAATGCTGCAACTGCCAAAACGAATGCCATGATTGGTGAACTTTTGTACAGGCCTCTCAAATCGCTTACATAAACATTTCTTCCGCTGTCTGACAGTTTAGTGATAACCCAGAAAATTGTCAGGTTCATTATCATATATACTAATCCATAATAAGATGCCGCAGCCAAACCATAGCTGCCTCCGGCTACAAGCCCCAGCATAATGAAACCAGCATGGGACACACTTGAATAGCCAAGTAGTCTTTTTATATCCTTCTGGTTTAAGGCTGCCAGATTACCTATGGTCATTGATAAGGCCGCAAATATGGCCAGAAGAGTCTTAACCTCCACGCCAGGAGCGAATGCCATAAGTCTCACGAGTATTACAATGGCACCTAATTTGGGAAGGGTGGCAGCAAAAGCAGCAGTCTCGTTGCTTGCTCCTTGATACACATCAGCCGCCCAGAAATGAAAGGGAAACAATGCCAGCTTATATACAAAGGCAAGCAGAAACATTCCAAGACCCACCAGGGCCATGGGGTTTTCAGAAAAAGACCAGCCCATGGTAGCTAATTCATGAATATAAGTAGTATGATGTCCTGCAATAATGTATGATATACCGTATAATCCGATAGCTGTAGCTACGGCTCCAAACAGAGCATATTTAATTGCTCCTTCGACTGCTCTGGGATCATTGTTTCTCAGGGGAAGAAGTATGTATAGACTGTAAGAAGCCAGCTCTAGTGAAATGTAAATTGTAAAAAGTTCAACCGTACTGGAGAGAAGAAGAAGTCCGAATGAGCTCATAAACATGAAAAAGAAATAGTCTGCGTGGTTTGCTTTTCCCAGTGACCGGTTTCTAATGGCGTTGGCACTGCAGATAGCCAAACCGAGAAATATTACGAATTTAAAAAATTGTGACAGGCCATCTATTTTATAAGAATTATAAAACATTATATCTGACTGACCTGAGGAGAAAAGAGCAATAAATGCACCAGCAAAAGCAGCGTATGGGACCCAATGAATTTTATCCTTGAGCTTATCGCTTATGCTTTGCACAAACAAAATACACAGCAGGCCCACCATATACAGTTCTGGGATTATTAGTTGTGGGTTGAAGTTGAGCAAGGTTTTTCTCCTTTTATACTTCTGGTATCATTTTCACCCGGTTTGAAATGGAAACCGGATCAGTATTAGTTAATAATTTGATAGTTTTTAAAACAGGATGCTCAGTCAGCTTCAGACTCTTCATTCTGATCCTTGAGGGATAGTTGTCTCTGTTCAAGGAAGCTTGATAAGTCCTGTCTTTCATTGTCAGTTACAACTTCATTATTTTCTATATATCCTAATACTTTTTCTATGGATGCAGTCATTGTCTTAAGAGCAAGAGTAGGAGCAAGCCCGATATACAGTACCAGCACTCCCAGGGGAAGGAGATATGCCCATTCTCTAAAGTTAAGATCCTTCCATTCTTTGGCTTTTTCCACCACAGGTTCTCCGTATGCCAGTTTTTGCAACAGCCTGAGCATGTATGCTGCAGCAAGCAATGCTCCAGGAACTGCCAGCAAGCCAATAATCAAGCTATGCTCAAATGCACCTATGAGAACAAGGGCTTCACCAACAAAGCTGTTAGTGCCTGGAAAGGCCAAAGAAGACAGAGAGAAGAGTCCAAAGAAGAATATGTAAGCAGGTAGAAACTTGGCTATTCCCATATTGTCTTTGATTTCTCTGCTATGACTTCGTTCGTATATTGCACCCACCAGCATAAATAATGCGCCGGTTGTAATACCGTGATTAATCATTTGAATAACAGCGCCTTCGAGACCTCGAACATTAAGCACAAAGATTCCCAAAGTAACAAAACCCATATGTGCTACAGATGAATAAGCTATAAGCTTTTTCATATCATTTTGACCTAACGCTACTAACCCGCCATAAATTATTGATGCTATTGATATTCCGATCATCAAGGGGGCAAAGTACACACTCGCTTCAGGGGTCATGGAAAGGCAGAAGCGGATAAATCCATATGTGCCCATTTTTAATAGTACTGATGCCAGCAGGACAGACCCGGCTGTTGGCGCCTGAACATGTGCAGCTGGAAGCCAGGTATGAAAGGGAAACATGGGAACCTTAATGGCAAATGCCAGGGCCATTGCCAGGAAGGTCCATGCTTGAAATTTGAATGAAAAATCTTGGGCAATAAGTTCTGGAATGGAGAAAGTACCTCCAGCTACGTAAAACGCAACTATTGCAACTAAAAGAAGAGTACTTCCTGCTAAGGTGTAAATAAAGAATTTTAGTGATGCATATTTACGTTCAGGCCCTCCCCATACTGCAATAAGCAAAAACATGGGGATAAGCATTATTTCCCAGAAGATGTAAAAGAGTACAAAATCCAAAGCAACAAACACACCAATACACGCAGATGTCATCAACATCATGCAGATATGAAATTCCTTTATCCTTTGACCTATATAAGACCATGAACATAATACACAGAAAGGCAGAAGAAATACCGTTAACAGGATCATCAGAAAGCTGATCCCATCGACTCCAAGGTGATAGTTAATGTTCCAATGTGGTATCCATTGATGCAGTTCCACAAATTGAAAATCTGCATGGCCCAACTTAAACTTCAGTAAGGGAAGAGCCAGAAGTATTTCTATAAAGGCAACAGCCAGGGATACCTGACGCACTGCCAGATCCTTGCGTACAAACACCAGCAACACTGATGCAACAAGGGGAAAGAATATCAATGTGCTTAGTACCGGCCAGCTTGAATTCATAGGTAATGGCTCCAACAGTTGTTTATTTGTTATGATAAATCATTATTAGATAAAGAATACAAAAGCCGCCACGATTAATGCAAAAAAAACGGCAATTCCCAGATATTCTTGTATATTGCCAGTCTGGCTCTTATTAATATTTTTGCCGATCTTAAGTACATTGTAGGCAGTACCATCAACAACTCTGTCGATATCTTCGCGGTCAAACTGAGATGACCCCTTTGCAAGGCCCATCACACCTGCCAGTCCTCCTTTTCTATACACTTCAGACCAGGCTGTATCTGTAGATGCAACCGGCCTGTTGGCGAACCTGAGAAACTGCGTAGACCCTTTTCTATAAAACCAATCCAAATCTATGCTGATTGTCGGTTCTGGAGCAAGTTTCTTGATGAGCAGGAAGAATCCCAGGGCAGTAAAGAGAAGTATCTGCATGACTTCCATCAAGTGGTACATGGTGTATGGTTGGAAAGTGATTCCATAAGGGAGCATATTGTAAAGATAAGGTGTATAAACACCTATGAATATGCACAGCGCTGAAGCTATAGCCATGGCGGCCATCATGTTCCAGGAAGGATCTTTCGCTTTTTCCCATGTTTCCTGGCTGCAATTGTTTTTTCCAAACCAGATGAAGTAAGGAACCTTGAGGCCTGTATGTAAAAAAGTTCCAGCTGATGCTAATGTTAAAAGAAAAGCAGCCCAGTAGATATGTTCATCAAAGCTTGCAGCTACAATAATTGATTTGCTGACAAATCCACTGAAAAGTGGAAAAGCAGATATGGAAAGGCCGCCGATAAGAGTAAAAACAAAAGTCCAGGGCATTTTTTTGTACAAACCACCGAGGTCTGAAAATTTGCTTTTACCTGTCATGTGCAGGACAGCACCACAACCCATAAAAAGTAGACCTTTATATAGAATGTGAGCAAACGCATGGGCTACAGTTCCATTAATAGCCAGTGCAGTGCCTATTCCAACTCCAGCGACCATATAGCCCACCTGACTTATTACGTGGTAAGCTAGCAGCCTTCTGCAGTCATTTTCAAGCACCGCATAAACAACCCCGTAAAGGGCCATGATAACACCCAAGGGTATCAAGATTTCCATTCCGGCAAATCCTCTTGCCAGAGCATAGACTGCGGTTTTGGTAGTAAACGCGCACATGAAGACAGCTCCCATGACAGTTGCCTCGCCATAGGCATCAGGCAGCCAGGCATGAAGGGGTGGTACAGCCGCGTTAAGTAAAAAACCAATCAATATAAGGTAAATGGCCAGGTTAGGTTCTGCCACATTGAGGTGTACAAATGATAAATCCCCGGTATTTTGATAGTGAATAACTATCCCTGCCAGTAAAACAACACCACCAAATCCGTGTACAAGGAAATACCTTAACCCTGAGGCGAGTGAAGAATCTGTTTTTCTATACCATATAAGGAAGACTGATGAAAAAGCCATTACTTCCCAAAAAAGGAACAGACTCAAGAAATCTCCACAAAATATGACTCCCAAAGACCCGGCAACATAGAGCCATGCAGTGATATGCTGACCATCATCTTTTACATGCAGTCCATACAGTGTCCCGATTATACACATAAGGGTCATTATATAACCGAATACCAGGCTTAGTCTGTCAACTCTCCCAAATGTGATCTCCCACTGCATGTAGTGAAAAATTCCATAAGTTCCCTGGTTCATGGAAAGCACAGCACCGAATGCCAGAATTGGAACAACAAGCAGGAAAATCGATCTTGCCTGGCCTTTGAACATCGGCAGAAGAAGCGCTCCTACTGCAAGGATGACAGCTGGGTGAATCCAGAGATCAGTTGTCATAGTAATCCTCCCTGGTCATGATCCCAAGGTGGCCATACCATTTGGAAAGTATAATTATCAGAACACAGGCAACAAAACCATATACAGACCAGAAACCTGGTAACATTTCCATCCATGTGTGAGCTTTGGTTTTGTCCAGAAACAGAGCATCAAATACAACAAGCAAGCCTAATACTACATAAGATATTCTTATGAGGGTTTTTTGCCTGTCTCTAAGATAATCTATCAATTTGACCAGATCCATATCACTAAACTCCCTTATAAATTTACTTTCCAGAGCTTAACTACCCAGTACCGCTATAAACTGATAAAATATTTGCGGATAAACACCAAGAATTATGGATATTGCCGCTGTAATGCACAGTGGTATAACCATGGTCCTTGGCGCCTCGCTGTAATCGTTGATGTCAATTCCCGGAGCCGGCTTTTCAAAGAAAGCCTTATATATGATGGGGCCAAAGTACGCAGCATTGAGGACTGTGCTTGCCATAAGTGCAAATACTATAACTATCTGCCCCGCTCCCATGGCGCCTGTAATCAGGTACCACTTGGAAGCAAATCCAGCTACAGGAGGTACTCCTATCATGCTCAAAGCGGCAATTCCAAATGCTCCAAAGGTCCATGGCATTTTTCTTCCAAAACCTGACATCATGCTGATTTTTTTATGATGTGTCGCTACATATATTGCACCGGCTGCGAAAAAGAGAGTGATTTTGCTGAATGCATGATGAGCAATATGCATTGTACCACCAGCTACAGCTAAGGGAGTAAGAAGAGCTACGCCCAATACAACATATGACAGCTGGCTGACAGTTGAATATGCAAGTCTTGCTTTGAGATCATCTTTTGTCAGCGCTATTATAGATGCTGTTATTATAGTGAATGCAGCGAGGTACGCGGTTGGCAGACCAAGGTAATATGTATCCATTGTCTCAAGTCCAAAACCTGAAAGTATTATTCTGCAAATTGAGAATACACCCGCTTTAACAACTGCCACTGCATGCAGAAGAGCTGACACAGGAGTTGGGGCAACCATTGCCGATGGTAGCCAGTTATGGAGAGGCATTATAGCTGCTTTGGCAAGACCAGCAATATAAAGTATGTAAGTTACTACAACCCAGTGAGTTGGAGCATCTTCAGGGAAGATACCCGTAACCATGTCTCCCAGATGAAAATCAAGCGTTCCACAGAGAACATAGGTCATTATCATCGCTGGTAACAGAAAAAGTTTAGATGTACCCATCAGGTATACGAGATACTTCCTTGCTCCACGGTAGGCTTCTTTATCCTGATGATGTGCAACCAGAGGATAGGTGAATACTGTTATTATTTCGTAAAACAGATAAAGTGTGAATATGTTGGAGCTGAATGCAACGCCCATGGCGCCAAATATGGCTACAGCAAAACAAATGTAGTATCTTGTTTGAGCGTGTTCGTTCAGCGATCTCATATAGCCGATGTTATAGCTTGTAGCAAACATCCAGAGAAAAGATGCTACCAGCGCAAATATCAGTGCAAGTCCATCTGCAGCAAAGGATACTGTTATGCCGGGCAGAATAGTGAAAAGTGTGTAAGTATATATAGTTCCGTCCAGAACTTTAGGAACCAGATACAAAACAGAGAGAAAGGTCGCTGCGCCTGCAATAAATGAAGCTGACTCCCGCAGATTGATATTTTTTCTGAAGTACCAGATGGCAAACGGAGCTATCAGTGTAATTATCAGCGGTAGAAGTATGTAGGAGGAGATAATCTGAGTCATTACTATCCTCTCATTGTAGTTAGTTTCGCAGCCTCAACGCTTTTGAATCTTTTGGATACAACCAGAAGAATGGCCAGGAGCAGAGTTGCTTCTGCAGCAGCAATTCCCATAACCAGAAGTGTACCTATCTGTCCTATTTCATTTGGCGTAGGAGTGAGTTGGGCAGATGCCATTATACTCAAACCGGCTCCATTGAGCATCAGTTCAATCCCTAAAATCATCCCCACCAGGGTTCTTCTGTACATGATTCCAAAAAGCCCGATGCAAAGTAAAAAAACAGCAATTAGATGATAGAGGGTCATTGGGCTCATCTCTGCTTCCTCCTTTCAAATCCCAGAATT
>PWPY01000069.1 GCA_003558575.1 Desulfonatronovibrio sp. | reverse complement strand
TGGGAAAGTAGGTCGCTGCCGGAACATTTCTTAAAGCCCATGGGGCACAAAAAAAGGGACTCATATCGAGTCCCTTTTTTTGTGCCCTTGAGGCTTTATTTTTTAGAATATCCTTCAAAGAATGCTATCGGTCTATTTCTCAAGTCCCAAATACAGTTTGTTTGGGACTTTGGCGGTTAGAGTAGAGTTAAGTTCAGATTATAGAGGCATTATCTATCGATAAGTTTCATGAATCTTCTGAAAAAGTATCTGCTGTCATGAGGGCCTGAACTGGCCTCTGGGTGATGCTGGACAGCAATGATTGGTTTGCCTTTATGTCTGAAGCCTTCCAGGGTCTGATCATTGAGGTTTATATGGGTCTGTTCAAGAAAATCCAGATGGCTGATATCAACGCAGAATCCATGGTTTTGTGAAGATATTTCAATTTTACCTGTAGCCATATCCTTGACAGGATGATTGGCTCCATGGTGACCAAATTTCAGTTTGTAGCTTTTTCCGCCCATAGCCAGTCCCAGAAGTTGATGACCCAGGCAGATGCCGGCCATGGGAAATTTTTCCGCTAATTTTTTTATGATCTGGATGCTGTTTGTCATGGCAGCAGGATCACCAGGTCCGTTTGTCAGGAAAATTCCATTTGGTTCCGCCATACAGGCCTGATCATAAGTAAAAGATGCTGGCACAACTAAAATATCAAAACCCTGTTCTTTGAGCAGTCTTAAGATATTCCACTTTACACCATAATCATATACCAGGATTCTTGGGCCGTTGCCTGGCCATTCATATTTGCCCTGATCCATTCGGACAGGTATCGGTCCATCCTGAGTCCAGGCATAAGGTTCCTTGCAACCTGCCTGTTCTGCCAGATTTAGCCCTTCCATACTTGGGACCTGCTTGGCCTTCTCAACCAGCTTCCTGGGATCTAACTCATTGGTTGAGATGAATCCTCTCATGGCTCCGTTTATTCTGATATGTCTGGTCAGGGTTCTGGTATCAATGTCTTCAATGCCCATAACATTATACCTTGACAGATATTCGGGCAGACTTTCTGTTGATCTCCAGTTGGAAGGTTTTTTGCAGCATTCTTTTACAATGAGGGCAAAGGCCTGAACCTTTTCTGACTCAACATCCTCAGGGTTGATGCCGTAATTTCCAATCAAAGGGTAGGTCATGCACACCATCTGTCCGATATAAGAAGGGTCAGTTATAATCTCCTGATAACCGGTCATTCCAGTATTGAAGATGACTTCACCTCCGGATTCTCCTGGACCTGTAAAAGATTCTCCTTCAAACCAGGTTCCATCCTCAAGGGCTAATATTGCTTTCATTATTTTTCTCCTGCATTATTTTAGTAACGTTATTTATATCTTCTGGTATGTCCACTCCATGGCTTACGTATCTGGTTTCAACAACATGGATTGGGATATCTGATTCCAGAATTCGCAGCTGTTCCAACTGTTCAATTTTTTCCAGTCTGCTTTGTCCCAAATTACTGAATATTTTCAGATATTTTATTCTAAAGGCATAAAGTCCCACATGAACATGACAGGGATAATTGTCATCTGAAGCATAAGGAATTATATTTCTGGAGAAATAGAGGGCTTTATTGCTTTTGGAAAATACTACCTTAACCGTATTTTTGCTTCTAACTTTATCTGCAGTTGTGGCTCGTGCCAGAGTACATATTTTGACTTCCGGGTCTGATATAAAAGGAAGTACCAGTTGGTCAAGCATTTCCGGGTTCAGTGCGGGTTCATCGCCCTGGATATTTATTGCCACAGAACTGTCTGGAAGTTTTAAAATCCGGGCGGCCTCAAGAACTCTGTCTGATCCGCTCTTGTGGTCTTTAGAAGTCATGACCGCAGGGACACCAAATTTTCGGGCACAATCAAAGATTTCCTCATGATCTGTGGCCAGATAAACAGCAGACAGGGCTTTGCACTGAACAGCTCTGTTGTATACATGCCAGAACATGGGCTTTCCAAGGATGGTAGCCAGAGGCTTGCCAGGAAACCTTGATGAATCAAATCTTGCCGGAATTATTCCAGTAAAAACAGTTTTCTTATTTTCCATGATTTCTTTTATGAAATTGTACTAATGAGTTGAAGTGTACCATTCCTCTGTTCAGACAGGAAGTGGTTGAACCTTTCAATTATTTTTTCTTTGGAATAAGATCCTGGTGATATCAGCTTTGAATATAATTCTTTTTCATCATTTATTTGGTGGATGAGCCCGGTTGAAAGAAAATCTTTACCCACCCAGTGAAAATTATCCCAAAAAGGTCCAATGCAGGGTACTACTCCCTGGGAAAGAGGCTCAAGGAAATTTTGTCCTCCGCATGGTACAAGGGTTCCGCCAACATATACGGATTTTGCCAGTGCATAAGCATAAACAAGTTCGCCAAACTTATCCCAGAGAATTATATCATAGGATGAAGGCCTGTTTTTAATTTGAGATCTGTGAATCCAGGCAATATTATGCCTGTTTAAGAAATTTTCCCATATAACAAGTCTTTTCATATGCCTTGGAAAAAGGGCTATAGTGGTTTTGGGGTTTTCCTGGTTTATTTTTCTGATGAGCCTCTGGATCTTGATTTCTTCTTCCCGACGTATGGAACCAAGAACAATGAAAGGTTGCCCAGGTTTTATAAAAGAAGACAATGGGTTATGTATGTAGGGCACAGAAGACTGGTTTTCCATGAGATCAAACTTGATATTGGCCATGGTTTTGATCTGAGAGTTTTTGAAGATGGCTGAGAATCTGTCTTGATCCCGGCTGGAAACGGCTATTATGGTCTCAGGGCTAAGCTCATTTAAGATTTTTGACAGAGGCAGATATCTGCAAAAGCTTTTCAGGCTCATTCTGGCATTGCCAATAACCGCGGGGATAGATTTTTTTCTGCATGCCCAGAGCAATCCAGGCCATATTTCTGTTTCAAGAAGTAAAAGTTTTCGAGGATTTATCCTTTTAAGACACCAGCAAGGCATAAGGAAAACAAAATCTAAGGGAAAGTATGCCAGACTTGCTTTTTGTATATTGCCTTGACTGAGAATTTCCATACCTTGAGAAGTAATGGTTGTGATTAAAACCTTTTTGTATTCATTTTCAGGCAGGTTAGATAATACTTTGAGGGCAAGCTTAGCTTCACCCACAGAAGCTGCGTGTATCCATAAATCAAAGGGTCCTTGGGGCATTCCCATGCCTAAGCGCTGTTTGTTGAAGGGTTTCAAATTTTTTATAAAAAGCAGGAAAGGAAACACAAACAACCAGGCAAGGAAGTATAGAATAAAGAAAATAATCAGGAAGAGAGGGCTGTTTTTTTTCATTGTTATGTTTTTGCTTCTGAATATCTTGACTCAGCCAGATCAAGGAGAATCTGTATAAGTTTATTGAATTCCAGACCTGCTGTTAGAGCTGCTTTGGGGACGAGACTTGTCCTTGTCATCCCTGGCAGGGTGTTGGTTTCGAGAATGTATAATGTATTGTCTTTGCTGAGAATGAAATCTGTTCTGCTGTAGTGGTTGAGTTTGAGGACTTTGTGAGCTTCAAGGGCTAACCTGCCAAGCTCTTTGGATAATTCTTGAGGTACTGGTGCTGGACAAATCTCCTGGGCTCCATCTATATCATATTTGCTGGCATAATCAAAATATGTACTTTTTTTAGGCTTGATAAGTATCGGTGGTAGAGCCTTGTCTTCAAGAACTGCACAGGTCAGTTCTGTACCTTCAATAAAGTCTTCCAGTAAAATTTCATTTCTTGGAATTTTGGTGTTATTTAACAGATATTCAAGTTCATGTTTGTTGTTTAAAATTTCCAGTCCAAGGCTGGAACCTCCGGAATTAGGTTTTGCAATACAGGGAAAAGATAACTTTTCTGGAATGTCCCTTTTTTCAGGAGAAAGCATATACCAGTCAGGAGTAGGAAGGCCGTGATTTCTAAAAATCTGTTTGGAAAGATTTTTATCTAAGGCAAGAAAAGAACCCACAGGCCCGGATCCCTGGTAAGGGAATTTTATGTCCTCAAGTAATGCCTGAACCAGACCGTCTTCACCAGGATTTCCATGCAGGTTTATAAAAGCTGCGTCACAGTCTTCAGTTGCTTTGATAAGTAAACCCAGATCTGGCTGAAGATCAAAAAGAGTAACTTCATGGCCAAGACTGTAGAGGGCTTTTTCAATTTCAGCTGCACCGTTTAAGGAAACCTGTCTTTCGTTAGACCAGCCGCCTGCTATTAAAAGTACTCGCATCTATATTTATTCCAAGTTCATGTTTAAGCTGTTCTTGAATGGCAAGAGCCTGATTAAGGGATTTATGGATCAGCTGATTCATTCTTTCATTAATTCCATATCTGGAAAAAAGATCATCAAACCTGTCTTCAAGTGAAACAATTTTGTCATGTTTAACTCTTTTGTCGCTGTAAATGAGAACCAGTGGCAAAAAGAATTTTTTAATGTCTACATCACCAGGCCAATACACATGGTGCATGACCCCCTGGGCAATGGCAGGGTTACCTGTGATATCCATTACAAGGCTTGCCCCAAGCTGGTTATGAAATCCACCATGCTCAATGCAGTAAAATTTCCCAAGATCATGCAGCAAAGCAGCTGCTGTTAATGCCTCCCTCGGTATGTCGATCTCCACAGGACATTGAGCATAAATTTCATCCGCCACAACTGCCACCTTGCTGCTATGCTCCCGAATATGTAAAGGCAGATCAAATTCGTTCCAGTATTTAAAGCATTCTTCTTTGGTCGGTACTGACCAGTTTGGATTGTAGGGATAGTATGAAGGGATGAAAGTCATAAAGATAAATTGGATATTGTAGTTTGGTGTTTTCAGCTGAAGAAAAAAATAACATCAGTCCTTATAAAAGGCAAAATAAAACTTTTGTGCTTAGCAGTGTTTATTTTGTTTTTGTGACCATACTCTGGTTGACCTTTAGTGGTTGCCGGATTAAATGTATTGATTTTATGAAATAATATTATTTGGGGAGGTTTTTTATGTGTCTTGCCATACCCATGGAAATTACATCCATTGAAGATAACGTGGCCCAGGTTGAGGTTGGAGGTGTGAAAAATGAAGTTCGCTTAGACATAATCGATGAGCCAGCGCAGGTTGGTGACTTTGTAATCGTTCACGCGGGCTTTGCTTTGCGCAGGCTTGACCGGCAGGAAGGACTTGAGACTCTGAAGTTGTTTCAGGAGGGGTTAGGCCTTGAACTTGTTAAGTAAATTTAAAGACCCCGAGCTTTGCCATAATATCCTGGGACAGATTAAGCAGGATATTCAAGGCGATTTCAGGTTTATGGAAGTCTGCGGAACTCATACGGTATCGATTTTTCAAAGTGGAATCAGGACTCTTTTGCCAGGCAATATTGTTCACCTCTCTGGTCCGGGATGTCCGGTGTGTGTTACACATGACAGGGAAATCGCAGCCTATCTTTCTCTATCCCAAAAGGATGTAATTATTGCCACATTTGGCGATTTAATGAAAGTTCCCGGACCTGGAGGGAAGAATTTAAAGCTTGCTCAGGCTGAAGGGGCAAGAATAAATATTGTCTATTCTGCCTTTGACGCTTTAAATCTGGCTAAGGAAAACCCTGATGACAAAATTGTGTTTCTTGGGGTTGGCTTTGAAACAACAGCCCCTACAGTTGCCGTAACAATTAAGTTAGCCAAAGACCAGGGTGTGAAAAACTTTTCTATACTCTCCTTCCATAAGCTTGTCCCTCCGGCACTTAAGGCCCTATCGGCAGATAAAGATATCAGAGTGGATGGTTTGCTGCTTCCTGGACATGTATCAACAATTATTGGGCTTGAACCTTATTTGTTTCTTGCTGAAGATTACAATATGCCTGCGGTCATAGGCGGGTTTGAACCGTTAGATATACTGCAGTCTATACTCATCATGATCAGACAAAAAAACGATGGTAAGGCCCAGGTTATAAATAATTACAAAAGAGCTGTAAGCGACCTGGGTAACCCGAGGGCAACGAAAGTGATGAACGAAGTGTTTGAACCTTCAGATGCACTGTGGCGCGGCCTTGGAAACATACCCGGAAGTGGCCTGGCCATTAGAGAAACTTTTTCAGAATTTGATGCTTCATTGATATATGATCAGGATTTGCCTGAAGTTGACGAAATACCTGGATGCAAGTGTGGAGAGGTGCTCAAAGGTTTAATTGCACCGGATAAATGCCCTCTTTTTGGAACAAGATGCACACCGGCAAAGCCTGTTGGACCGTGCATGGTTTCTACTGAGGGGTCCTGCGCAGCTTACCATAAATATAAAATTTAATTTTTATCCCTTAATGGAATAACAATGTCTGAAAAAATAATCTTAGATTATGGGAGTGGCGGAAAAGCTTCCCAACGCCTTATTAAAAATCTTTTTGTTAAACATTTTGATAACTCTATTTTGAGCAAAATGGATGATGCAGTGCTCATTTCAGACCTGCAAGGCCCGTTGTCAATGAGTACAGATACTTTCACTGTTGATCCTGTTTTCTTTCCTGGAGGAAATATCGGTTCTCTATCTGTTCATGGGACAGTTAATGATGTAGCCATGCTTGGCGCTATTCCCAAGTATATCAGCTGTGCTTTTATACTTGAAGAAGGCCTTGAGATGGACGATCTGGATAAAATTGTCAGATCAATGGCAATTGCTGCCCAGGAAGCTGGAGTGCTTATAGTTACGGGTGACACCAAGGTTGTGCCTAAGGGTGCTGTAGATAAGATATTTATAAATACCACTGGGATAGGTTCTGTCATTGCTGATCCATCACCTTCAGGGAGCAGGGCTTGTCCTGGAGATGCAATTCTGGTCAGCGGATCCATTGGTGATCATGGATTAGCCATTTTGTCTCATCGTCAGGGAATATCTTTTGAAACGGATGTCCTCAGTGATTCCCAGAACCTGAATCATCTTATTTTAAAGCTGATTAATGAGCTTGGCGATGTTCATGTGCTTCGAGATCCCACAAGGGGGGGGCTGGCAACAACCTTAAATGAAATTGCCCTGCAGTCTGATGTTGAGATGCTTATTGAGCAGGATAGAATTCCCATAAGGGAAGAAGTTGAAGGTGGATGTTCTTTTCTTGGACTTGATCCCTTGTTTCTGGCTAATGAAGGAAAATTTATCTGTATTCTGCCGCAGGAGTCTGCTGCCAGAGCCCTTGAAATTATGCACAGTGACCCTGCAGGGCAGGGTGCGGCAATAATTGGAGAGGTAAGAGAGGAAAGAAAGGGCAAGGTCATTCTTAGAACCGGTCTGGGCGGTCACAGGCTTCTGGATATGCTTGAAGGGGAGCAGTTGCCCAGGATATGTTAGCACTTTACAAGCGGTGTCTTCATCACGTCTTGAATCAACTCTTATTATCATTTAGACGGCCAGGCTTTATTGAATTTCCAGCTATCCATCCAGTGGAAAAGGCAGCCTGCAGGTTGTAACCGCCTGTATCAGCGTCAAGGTCAAGGACTTCACCAGCAAAGTATAATCCTTTGATTAACCTCGAAGCCATTGTTTTGGGGTTGACTTCAGCCAGGTTTACACCGCCGGAAGTAATTATGGCTTCATTAAATGATCTGAATCCGCTTATTTCCATTTTCAGGCCCTTACACCACAGGCGGAGTTTTTTCTGTTCTTCAGCTGTCAAGCTGTTTCCCTGCTTTTCAGGATCTAATCCTGACTTCTCAATAAAAACAGGTATCATTTTTATGGGCAGAAATTCTTTTAAAATGTTGACCAGCTTTTTTTTGCCTTGTTCATGCATTACTCTGGCAATTCTTTTTTTTAGCTGAGCGTGGGATACAGCTGGTTTGAGATCAATTAAGAGCTCCGTTTTTTTGTTTTCCTGAAGAGCCTGAACCACAGTTTTGCTTAAAGTCAGTATGATAGGCCCTGACACCCCAAAGTGAGTGAAGAGCATTTCCCCAAAGGCCTGGGAATTTTTTTTATCCTGGATGTATATTTCAGCAAGGACATTGCGAAGGCTAAGTCCTTGCATCTTTAAGGCCAGATCGTCTTTTGTCTCAAGAGGAACTAATGCTGGAAATATGGGCTTTATGGAATGCCCCAGGTCTTTTGCCAGAACATATCCATCCCCGGTGGACCCTGTTGCCGGATAGGATGAACCTCCCGTGGCAATGATTACATTTTCTGTTTTTATTTCCTGTCTTTTTGCACCATCTGTCTGATCTTTTGATTTACTGTCAGTTATTACACCTGTGACAGTACTGTTGTTGGCAAGTATTTTTTTTACAGATGTCTTTGTTTCAATCTGGACTCCTTGTCTTCTGGCCCAGGAAATCAGTGTGTGTACAATGATAGTTGCCTTTTGCTGTTCCGGGAAAATTCTCCCACCTCGTTCTTCTATTGTTTCAACTCCAAGATTGTGAAAAAAGCAGATGAGGTCCTGATTATTGTAGCGG